>JAZADA010000057.1:0-7435 GCA_036124135.1 Planctomycetota bacterium
AGAACGGACATCCCGCAGACTCCCTACGCGGTGCCCCGGGCAGTTTCCTGCCAATCCCCGACGTGACGATCACGGGTATTACAGCCCAGGAAGAAACCACCTGCCAACAAACCATCCAGCACTACCAGGACCACTGGAAACAGATGGACCCTGTAATGATTGGGATGAAACGACAAAAACTGGACGAAAAAGGAAGGGAACGCCTTGTCATCGACGCCCGCATCGCACCCCTGGATGAAACGAAGTATGGTCGCTGGGCCTCGATGCTGGGACCTCCCGCCAAGTACCGGATCAGTGAACCAGACGGAAATGTGATCTCGGTACAGGCTTCCCTGCGTGGCGGCCTGGTCTTTCCGGACGTCCCACCCCACACCATGTTCCTGGGAATTCGCGATTCAATTCCTCCCACGGATTTGAAGCTGGATGGACTCTTCAAGACATGGTCTGTCTTAAAAACCACCCCGGGTTACCTGGGCGCCTGGCCACAAACCGGTCTCCTTGACCGCCTGCCATTGGGCCTGGCTGGACAACCTGACATAAACGGGTTTTCACAATTCCCACTGGGGCTTTGGCGAAAGCAGACCGGGGATGGTTTCTCCGTGATTGGTTTTGATCCCCGGTTACTGGGGCAAGTCGCTCCGCAACTAAAGGTCGAACCTACCGAGACAGCTGCCCAGGTCCGAATTCGTATTGGCGACCTTTCACAGGCCCGATTCGCTCAGTGGATCAACGCCCTGAACTATGAACGCGCACGCCAAACCTCAACTGGCAACATCCATTTACTTCATCTACTCACCCAGCAGTTTGGAGTACCACGAACCCAGTCCATGACCATTGCGGAAGACCTTCTCCAGGCGCGTCTGGCATGCTCACTGGGCGGAGAATACAAGCTGGCAACCACACCCAAGGGCAGCACCCGCTGGTACTCGACCGGTGGGCCAACAGGCGTCCCCGCTCGTATCCCCAAGGATTACCAGGCTCCCTTGCTAAGCTGGTTTCGGGGACTGGAGTCAAGTCTTACCCGTCAAGGCAACCAGGTCATGCTGCACGCGCAACTGGATATCGAGCGACAGGACCGTTCCAACTAGCCGTAATTCAGTCGAGACGGCGAATCCCTGGCGATCGGCACATCCAGCAACATGGGCCCGTCTGCCTGGAAGGAATTCTTGATCCAGTCCGTTACTTCGTCCGGTTCCGAAGCTCGGTGGGCTGAGACTCCCAGTGACTGAGCCAGGGCAACAAAATCAATCTCCGGCTGTCTCAGGTCCATTCCTTCAAAGTTACCTTCCGCTGCCTCCGGCAAATCAAGAACATTGGAACAGACCTTGAGAATCTGGTACTGGGCGTTGTTGCAAATCACGAAACGCACGGGAATCTTGTGGTGAGCCGCAGACCAAAGTCCCTGGAAACCGTACATCGCTGCACCTTCTCCCAGTAAGCCCAATACGGGCCGCTCTGGCCAGGCCAACTGGGCACCGATGGCACACCCCAGTCCCCAGCCCAAGGCCCAACCTCGATGACCAAAGTAGCTGGACTGGTCAGTTAATTTCCCCAGTCGCTCCAGGGTTGTATTCGTCGTGGTCACGGCTTCCTCGACCACGGCAATATTTTCCGGAACAGCCCGCGCCACAGCATCCATGAGTGTCAGTGGAGTCATGGGGCGATGGTCCGCCTGTGATCGGATCGTCTCGCGCAGCATCTCCCGCTTGGCTGCATGCTGCTGACCATATTCCTCGGCACGCTGCTGTGCCTGCGTTACCTCTCCCGGGGTCATCTGGCTGTCCAGCAAATCCGCAATCCCCTCGAGACCTGCCCGCGTGTGTCCCCAAAGCCCGACAGCCACCGGATAATTCTTACCAATTTGCCAGGGATCTTCATCAAGGTGAATCAGTCGCACGTGCTCCGGAATTGCCCGCGAAGGCTCGTGGTAGATATACTGTCGAAACAGGTCCATCCCCGTCACCAGCAAGACGTCAAATTCGCTCAGTCGATCACGGACTTCAGGGGACCAAAGCGGTAACCCGTGGCCATTGAGTGGGTGGTCACTGGGAAAAGCCAGCCGTCCGTGCGTCGTCCCGGATTCGGTCATTACCGGAGCTCCCAGCTGCTCGGCCACACGGACCAGTACGTCCATGGCCTGGCGTTCCGACACACGACTGCCCGCCAGGATTCCAGGATTCTTAGCCTGGCGTAATAGCTCAACCGCCTCCACGAGAGATTCGTGCGAAGGTCGAATCGCAGGATCCGGCAAGTGAATCGGTGAGGTATCGAGGGATTCTGACCATTCCATCTGCACGTCCACGGGCATCGATAGGAAAACTGGCCCCGTCGGTGGCGTTAATGCCGTCTGAACCGCTCGTCTCAACGCCGCCGGCAAATCCTCTACGCGTGACACCTCGACCGCCCACTTGGTCCACGGTCGAGCCACGGACACCATATCTCCGCCAAGAATAGGCTCTTCAAACTGGAGGCGACGGTCCTGCTGACCTGCCGTAACCAGCAACGGGGTCCCTTCACGAAAAGCGTTGTACAACATTCCCATCGCGTTGCCTAAACCGCAACTGATGTGGAGATTGACAACGCCGAGCGACCGCGAGGCCATGCTATAGCCATCGGCCATGGCCATCACGGGAACTTCCTGTAACCCCAGGATGTATTGCAAGCGGCGATCCGTGACCATCGCATCATTCAAGGGGAGTTCGGTTGAACCGGGATTGCCGAAAATATACTGCACGCCAAATTCGGCCAGCATATCCAGGAAAGCCTGGATCCCTGTACATGACATCGATTAACACCGTATTAAATCAGCTGACGTGTGCAAGTAGCATCCCAGCCACTTAACACTTCACTAAGATAAAATCCCGCTACCCTGCAGGAACACCACCCACCTCTTCAACCGTAACACGCTGTTTCTTCAAGCACAATCATACCGCGCTGCGAAAAGGTTGAAGAACCAGACGATTGCCACTACAGCATGAAAGATCCCGGCTATGAAAGAACCGTCGTCTTTCGGTTAATGGTTACCGTCATGCTCTGCATGACGCCCTGACCATCCGCTGCTCTTCCATAATGGCTGTGTCTGTGATTCATGAGAAGCAGCGATCACTGCCTCCTCGGACACGACGACATGCCCCCTGGCATCCTGCCCACTCCTCGCCATGGGAAAGTCCGGTAGACCAGCTACCCTGCTCGATGCCATGGGATGTCCCATGCAGTCATCACACGGTTTCGGCGGATCACTACGCCATTCACCCCAGTAAACTTCTTCACAACCCGCGCCACAAGTCAGGCAACTGAGTAGCCGCTGCCACCCGGGAAAAATTCGACAACGGCAGTTATCAACCGCACCGCAACTGTTGCAAGCAGTTGCAGACACCACGGAACCAGATGAATCAATCGTCGACGGCAAGGTCGAGACACCACGCTGAAGATAGGCACCTCCGGGCGCACAACCACTCAATAATCCAAGCGACAGAAGCAAGAATCCTGATTTCAAAACACCAGGATATTTTCTCTGCACAGCGGGCATTCCATTCCCCTTCTTTCAAGAACGACGATCGACTACCAGCTCTATCGACCAATCAAGCCCGCATAATCGATAAAAACTATCTAATCGTCACATCTTAACAGGCAGACAACGTACCCAAGAGAAGCTCCAGGTATCGATTTCGATGCTAGCTACTCGCAACAGCAGCCACCAGGCGATCACCCATCTCTCCGGTCGTCAGGTTTCCGCCAAGGTCCGGTGTTCCTTCACCGCTCTGCAAAACCTGGCCGACCGCCTGCCGAATTGATTCAGCGGCCGGCTCTCGTTCCAGGTGATCAAGCATCATGGCTGCGCTGAGAACAGCTGCAATCGGATTGGCAATTCCCTGGCCGGCGATATCTGGTGCAGATCCATGTACGGATTCAAACATCGATGGGTACTTACGTGAAGGATCCAGGTTGCTACTGGGAGCCAGGCCCAGGCCGCCACTAATAATTCCACCCAGGTCCGTCAGCAAGTCACCGAAAAGATTGGAAGCGACGACGACGTCAAAAGCCTCTGGGCACCGAACGAAATTCATCACGGCGGCATCGCAATGCTGCCGCGTAGTTTCCACGTCTGGATACTCGCCCTTGATTTCATCCAAAATCTCATCCCACAGAACGAACCCGTATCGCTGGGCATTGGATTTAGTAATCATGGTCAAATGATTGCGACGTGTGCGAGCCAGGTCAAATCCGAAACGAAGGATTCGTTCGATCCCATGACGCGTATGGATAGCCGTCTGGACCGCAACCTCACCGGGTGTCCCGCGTCGAAATCGCCCTCCATTATTAACGTATTCGCCCTCGGAGTTTTCTCGAATCACGACCAGGTCAATGTGCTCTGACGTCTTGTCTGTTAACACGCTGCGCAAACCGGGATAAAGCCTCGCCGGTCGCACACAGGCATACTGATCGAAAACCTGCCGAATCCGAACCAGTGGTGCGAGTGTCTCGTGATCCGACAGTTTCTCTGGCCATCCCACGGCCCCCAGGAGGATCGCATCAAACCCTTTCAACACATCCAGGTAATTATCCGGTACCACCGTACCGGTCTGCCTGTAGAACTCGTATCCCCAGGGGAAGGATTCCATTTCCAGTTGAAACGTCCCGTCTTTTTCTTCTGCAGCTCGCAGCACACGAATCGCCTGGTCAATGACTTCAGGACCGATCCCATCACCTGGATAGACTGCGATTTTATAGTTTCTTGTTTTCATTTTTTCTTCTTCACATCGTGACCATTCGCCTCTGGATCGACTTCTGCTGTTTCCTGGCGAAACCTGTCTAATTCGTGTTTCAGTTTGCCGTAAGCAACCAGGTGCTCCGCCTCCAGTTCTTCCAGGTAGTTACGGGAACTCTGCAGATCTGCCATTGCTAACATTCCCACGAAACAGATCAACACCAGGACAACAATCCATAAAGCCACCTGGTAAAGGACACTCGATACCAGGGGACTGAGCGTAATCAGCAATCCGACCAGCAACAATGCCCCGTTAATGTTTCGCCGACGTCGATCCAGTTGCACGAAATAATCATGGTTCCTGATCTCCTCGGGCAGTTCGCCCCTTTCCCGTCGGTCCAGGAAACTGCGCCATATCAACCAGGTTGCGAGTACCGAAAGCAGGAGCCCCGTGACAATACTTTCCCACATGATTCATTCACTGCGCTACAGGTACCGGCAAAACAGATTCCGTCATTTTAACTGACGGAGCCACTCGTGAACTACCCACCCAACCCGGGCCAATGAGACTGCCGAGCAGTGATCAGGATTATCCTGCCGGGTATGCCAGTAGGAAGTTCGCCAACCAGGTCGGGGGTAATCAAAATCGATAATGTCACAGGTGGGAATACGAGCGATCTCGTTCAAAGGCAGATGATCGTCACGAATTTCATGGCGTCGTTGGTGACGAAACTCCGTAACTCCCAGCTTGCGGGCCACTGACCAGAGATCCTGTACCAACGGGCGAGCATATTTCCAGCTATTCACCTCCTGGTAGATTTGCAGCTGTTCATCAGCAACCATGTCCAGGAGAACGCCCCAGCGATAGCGATGTGCAGGTGGATTCTCGAGGTAATCCCTGGCAAATTTCGTCGACCCAAGGAAATAGGGATCACGATCTTTCCGGAATACAAATTCTTCCCCGTCAAAAAAAACAAAATCGACACCGTACGGTCCCTTTAGATCCTGCATGTGGTCAGCCAATCCGCACAACAACGCAACGCCACTGGCACCATCGTTGGCGCCGAGAAAAACACCCCTGCGTTCGTTGGGATCCGGATCCTGATCCGGAAACGGACGGGTATCATAATGGGCACAGCGCAGTTTTCGATCCTGCCGCTCAGGATGCAAACGCACGATCATTTTATGCATGGTAACCCGGCTACCATCTTCCGGATGACGGATATCAAACGACTGCAAATCCACCTTGGCACCCCTCTTCACCAGGTACTTCTCAAGATATTTCCGCTGTTTCTCCATGCCTGCCGAACCGCTAACGCGGGAACCTATCGCACAAAGGTCTTTCAATACCTGGTAACTTCGCTCCCCGTCAAAAGGCACACGCTGCAAAACTTCCTTGTCAATCTCTTTGTAGAGTGATTCCAGTTCATTCGACGTACGACAGGCCAATACGCGCCGACGCAACTTGGTATCGAGGTCACCACGTTCCTGGATAACACGAACAATTTCATTCTTGCGCCGCGAAAGATTCTTTTCCTGGGAGTGCCCATTGGTTTGGAACGTCAACGAAACAACAAGGATTACCACACCAATCGTAATGATTGATCCCAGGACAATCGGCTTGAAAGATTTCTTCTGCATCATGGGTTATCCAGGTGAGCTTATCGTAAAACCAGGCCACCAGAAAAGTGGTCCGGTTGCCCGCATTCTAAGCCAATCACAACTAACAGCAAAGAGAACTCCTGCGAGAGACCTGGCTGTAAATCTCCTGGCGGAAAGCCCGTTTTCCGTAAAGGTAGCTTGTTTCTCGTCCAGAACCACACGGTGTCCTCAAAACGTTCAGAAGAAAGGGTTGTACGAAATGAACTCCAATGTGCTAAAATCATGCAGCCACCTCGGTGACAAACCGTGCCCAGCAACCTGGCTTGTACCGGCTGGCACATACTTCGACTACCAGAGCGGGAGATTCGGTAAATGCCGAACTTACTACGGTTAAGTTGCTTCCTTGCCAGCATCTTGATGACGGCAGCGCTCTCCGGCCAGGAAACGCCAACAGCTCAAGGTTCACCAACGGAAACCGCTGCGACTCCTGCACAACCCAGCCCGGAACAGGTCTCTAACTGGATCCAGGAATTAAGCGCCAGCCAATTCGTCACTCGTGAAACAGCGACCTTAAAACTGATTGAAGCTGGTAGCCCAGTCATTGCTGTCCTGGTCAAGAAACTGCCCGGCAGCAACCCGGAATCCACGGCTCGTATCATTCACATCCTCCGACAACTGGCACTGGATGAGGAATGGACTATCAATGACCCAGCACTGCAGGCGTTGCAACAGATCGCCAAGCAGGAAGGAACTGCGGCAGGTCGCCGGGCCGCTTCAACCCTACTCAAGCTAGGCGCCCTCCGAGAACAACGGGCCATTCGTGAAATCACTCAACTGGGTGGAAACATTTCTCAGTCCAGCATTCAGTTTGGACTCCAGCTGGTTTTCCAACGAGTCATTCATCTTGGTCCCGAGTGGCATGGATCTCCCCGTGATCTACAACGCCTTAAATGGATCCGTTCTGCAGAAGCCGTTGTTTTCGAGGGAGACCAGGTCAAGGACAGTTGGATGCCTCACCTGGCCGGCATGACGCAACTGCGCAGCCTGACACTCAAGCGTGCGGCCATCACGGACAAGGGAATGGAAAGCCTGACGGAACTAAAACAACTGATCAGTCTCGACATC
>JAZADA010000058.1:0-7944 GCA_036124135.1 Planctomycetota bacterium
AGTAAATAAAGATGACCGACTTGGCGGTTCCTTCTTTACTCTCGTAAAACTTTTGGTCTGCCTGCGCCTGCTTCATTCGATAAAAGTCAGCAAGTGTGATCCCCAGACCACCGAGAAAGCCAACGTGCATGAAACCGCGACGACTTACGTTATTACCTTTGCACCTCATGGAATTTTCTCTCCGTATGATTCATTCACTGTGAAGTAATGAGCTACCACTCAATGTGTCGGTCTGTCTTGACCAGGTGGGCCTGTTGGAAGTTATCGGAAGGTTCGAATTTGTGACGCATTTGGATCTTCCTAGAAAGCGTTAAATTCGGGTTTAAAGATAACCGACCCAGTCGAAAATGTCAAAAAGCATTTACGATCGTTGATGGATGTTAATGGAAATTATTACGGATTAACACCACTCTTGTGAGGGGTACTGTATTGATTTTACTTCCCGTTAATACCCCAGCCTACCAGACCCCCCATTAGGCGGTCGGTTCAGCGTGGGCAGTGAGTTCGTCGCGAAGGACGCGTATTTCCCTGGGGGCTTCGATCCCCAGGCGGACTTGGTCGCCGGAAATTCCCACGATCTTAATGGTGATTGAATCTCCTAGGTGTAGTATTTGGGTCTCTTTGCGTGAAAGAACAAGCACCAGCTGGACCTCCGTGAATAAAGGGGGGGAAGGTCGAAACGTCCTGTTCGACCGAAATTACTCGATGGCTTAAGACGCTCTCAGGCTGCCTGGGGCTCCGGCTGCCGATGCGTGCGAACATGCTTCAGCGTCGGGCCTTCCACCTGGATGTGCTGCCGTCTCCCGCCCGCGGAGTCATAAAATAGAACGGTGTTGCGGTCGGTTTCCCAGACAGCAGTCAATTTCACGCTGCGTGGTCCAAAAAGGCAGTAAAGCATTCCGCACGGCTTGCCGAGACGCGTGAGAATCCTTTCCGACATGTGGAAGACACCGGCTTCCAACTGATTTTGATCACAAATGTACTCATAAACATAGTTGCGTAGGTCGCGGACGTTAGCAATTCGAACGGTCGTTGACGGCATAGTGGCTCACCTCGTGTGATGCTGCAGAACCGATGGGGCCGGTTCTGAATCTATGAAGGGGATGATGAATTTCAGATAGGTAGCATGAGCTATTTGGGTCTAATGCGTAGTATCGGTAAAATAGGCAGGTAAGTTTGGTTTTCCTTGGCAGGGGCAGCTTGGGCGCATTGGACCCCCTCGCTGGAACTAGTTGTCTTGGTGCCTGATTGCCAGCGGGCAATGCTGGTCATCGTGCCGGTGACCGGCTAGGATGGTCAACGCGCTGGCAGCGGCCAGGCGGAAACAACCGTTCGGGAAAACTCAAAGAAAAGAGGAGACGTGTTCGATGCTGCACAAGATTAAAAGCATGAAATGTTGGGCGATGGGCTTGGGATTGATGGCTGCCTGGATGGTGTTGTCACCCGCGGTTCAGTCGGCGGAATTCGTGTTGCAGCAGGATGACAAGGGAATCACGGTAAGTCGAAACGGCAAGCTGCTCACACGGTACCTCGTGTTTTCAGGTGCCAAGCCGATTCTCTGGCCATTGATTGGACCGCATGGTGAAGAAATGACGCGCGGTTATCCGATGCGTGAAGCTCTTGGTACCGAACGCAGTGATCATGTCCACCATCGTTCGTTCTGGTTTACACACGGAAACGTAAACGGGATCGATTTCTGGAGTGAAAATAAAGATCATGGCAAGATCATTCACAGGAAATTCGAACAGGTCGAGGGTGGTGAGCAGGCCGTGATCGTCAGTCGTAATGACTGGATGTCCGCCGACGGCAAAAAGGTGTGCGAGGATGTGCGACGCTTGACTTTTGGGAGCCAGGGTAGCTCTTATTGGATCGATTTTGATACCACCGTGACGGCGTCCGCTGGTCCCGTCAAGTTTGGTGATACCAAGGAGGGGTCTTTTGGTGTCCGCGTGGCCGGAGCCATGAAAGTGGATTCGAAACCAGCAGGACATGTGATCAATACCCATGGTGATAAGGACAAGGCGGCTTGGGGTAAGGCGGCGCCATGGGTTGATTACTATGGCTTGGCGGCTCCCGGGGGCAAGGTTGTTGGTATCACCATCATGAATCATCCCTCCAGCTTCCGTTATCCGACGTACTGGCACGTACGGACCTACGGTCTATTTACGGCCAATCCTTTCGGTTTGCACCATTTTAAAGGGGACAAGTCGATTGATGGTTCGCACCAGATGAAGAAAGGTGAGACCATGACGCTGCATTATCGAGTGCTGGTTCATCCAGGTGATACGCAGCAAGCCGGGGTGGCTGGCCAGTTCAAGAAGTACCAGGCCCTCAAGAAAACGCCCCTGAAGTAATCGGTCTCGCCTGCGAGATCCTTCAGTCGGTTGCAGGTGTGTCGGCAGGCATGGATGCCGTTTGCCAGTAGCGGTCGGCGGTCACTTCTTGGAAATGCTTGCGGCATTCTTCCGCGCGGTGGATCCGCTTGCGGTCCGTGTCCGTCAATTGCCAATTGGTCAGGTGGCGGCTGCGCATTTTTTTCTGTCGTTCCGGTGATGTTGCGGGCCCCACGGTCCGCTCGATCTGGGCTGGAATGAGGCCGCGCTTGGCCAGGGACTGGTTTAATTCGATGCGACCAAAGGGGGGCGGATTGCCGACCCGGGTGGCATTTAAGCGCGCATACCAGTCAGCAAACAACTGGAATCGCTTGGCGTAATCCGGATGCTGGGGTTTGATGCCCTCGACACGATAGGTCAGTTGGACATCGGAGAGTGTCAGCACCTGGCTGGCCGCGTCATATTTTTCCTGGAACTGGGGCGCTAGTAAACGACCCTGGTTCATGGGAGCCGGGCCCGATTTAACAGCTGCGGTAAATGCCATTAACTGGCTAGTGGTGATCGTGGTTTTGAGCTTGCGACGCGTATCCAGCAGCACCAGGGAGCCCCTGGGTATGTTGAAGATCGTGATTTCTTCTCCTTCGGAACTCATGAAGTCGTAGATCACCTGGCCTCGAAAAATCGTCAGTGTTTCCACGATTGGATTTGCATCGGTACCGGCAAATACGTCGGTTTCCATGCGGAAATCTTCCGCTGATACCGAGGTTGAAAAGCGTGTCAGAACGGTAGCTCCAACCGCGATCAAGAGTAGCAAGAGAGCCAGAATCGGTAGTCGTTTCACCAGGAGTTCCTTTCCCAGGATGGTCTATTCGCAAGGGGGCAGAGAGTACGGGAAATGCCCCCCTGGTGTCCAGCGGAATCCCGAGTTGGATTTGCTAGCATTTCGTGTATGGAAGCCTGTGTGAGTTCGCTTTCTGCTGCTGGAAATATTCCCTATACTGACTTTCGATAAGTGAGCACGGTAATGTGGGCACGCTGTCCGGATTGGACGGTGAGAATGAATCAGTCGAAATCTTTTCGTGAGGACCTGGGTGTGTCGGCTGAGCAGCGAATTCTGGTAACCGGGGGTAGTGGTTTCCTGGGATCACACTTGTGTGAACGCCTGGTTGCCGGAGGGGCGCACGTTCTCTGCCTGGATAATTTCTTCACCAGCCAGCGTGAGAACATTGTCCACTTGCTAAAGGAACCCAATTTTGAATTGATCGAACACGATATTACCAAGCCGATTCAACTGGATGTAAACCAGATCTATAACCTGGCCTGTCCGGCCGCTCCGGGGCATTACCAATACAACCCCATCAAGACAGTCAAGACCTCAGTGCTGGGAGCAATCCACGTACTGGGAATGGCTAAGCGGTGTGGAGCAAAAGTGTTGCAGGCATCCACCAGTGAGGTGTACGGGGACCCGGAAGTTCATCCTCAACCGGAAGACTATCGAGGCAATGTGAGCACAATTGGTCCCCGAGCCTGTTATGACGAGGGTAAAAGGGCTGCAGAAACGCTCTTCATGGACTATCACCGAATGCACGGTGTAAACATTCGGTTGGTACGGATCTTCAATACCTATGGGCCACGGATGCATCCGTTTGATGGCCGGGTGGTCTCGAACTTTATCTTGCAGGCCCTGGAGGGGCAGCCGCTAACGATATTCGGTGATGGATCCCAGACGCGATCTTTTTGTTACCGGGATGACCTTGTGGCGGGGCTTATAAAAATGATGGCTGCAGAAGATGATTTCATCGGGCCAGTCAATCTCGGAAATCCCACGGAGTACACGATTCGTCAACTGGCTGAAATCGTCCTGGAACTTGTTGGTAGCGAGGCAGGGCTGGTTTCCAAGCCACTGCCGGCGGATGATCCGGCGAGACGTCGTCCGGATATTACCCTGGCGCGTCGTCAGCTCCAGTGGGAACCGTCGATTGAGTTGGTGGAAGGGTTGCAGAAGACGATCGATTGGTTTCGTGACCTGGATACCAGTCTCTATCAACCACCGACCCCCAATTACTAGCAGGGGCATCACTCGATTTGGGTGGCATGCTCGAAGCGTTCAAGATTGCGTGAAGCGGAGTGGCACGCTGTCAATCGGAACGCCGCATGGCAGGTTAAGCCCAGCCGCTAAAATGATTCGCACGCTCCCTGTCCAAGGATATCTATCATGAATCAGGACCCGAATTCTCGACCGGGTCGAGATGATGCTAATAATTGCTTTGTCTGTAGCCCCAGCAATCCTCTTGGCCTCCATGTACCGTTTCATCTCGACGGCGAGATCTGTCGGGGCCAGTTCACGCCGGCAGCAGATCATTGTGGATACGACGGGATCACCCACGGCGGAATTATTTTTAGCCTGTTGGACGATGTCATGGCCAATTGGCTCTACCTGAACGGATTGCGTTGCTACACGGCAAAATGTGAAATTCGGTATCGTAGTCCGTTGCCCACCGGTTGCCGTGTGCTCCTGGTTGGGCAGTCTCTCGGGCAGAAACGCAAGGTTGTGCTGATGGAGGGGATCGCCACTCGCGCGGACACCGGGGAAACCATTGCGCAGTGCGAAGCGAGTTTCCTGGTGCAGCCCTGACCTGGTCCTGGCTGGAATGAGCGGCAGCTCGTTAATGAGATAGAGTCTTGTTAGAAAACGCGATTGTCCAGCTGGATACATGGTCTGGTGCATAAGGTCGTGGCCAGGATTTGCTGCCGGTTTTCGGTAGCGCGAGTTAATTAGAGCCGTCAGGAACAGGGCGAAAGTCGATCGAAAGCAATCGTCAGATTGCACTGCTTTTTCTCGCTCTCCTTATTGACACCTTGTATCATTAGCGTTACAGTGCTTTTTTTATAGGGTAAATGCCCGCATGGGAAAAGTGAAATAAGCGGTTCTTTGCCCTGATCTTAAAGCGATGTATAGCGTTTTGAGCGATATTGAAGACTCGGTGGCTGCACTCGCAGGGAGGTTGGTTGGTAACGATGGTTGATGAATCTCAGGACGGCATAGAGCAGCCCACGGAGCCGTCAGGATTACCGCGGAAGTGGAAATCCGCGGAATTGTTTGGCGACAGCAAGTTAATTTATATCGAGCATACTGGTGAAACGTATCAGTTACGGATTACGCGCCAGGGTAAGTTAATTCTGAATAAATAATCGGACTGGCTTGAGGGTCCCCGGTTTCTTGAGGTGCCGATGATTTTTGGGTTCGGTTTCTCCTCGGCTTTCGTTGCTTTGCCGACAGATCCCAGTATCATGATGGGCAATGGGTTGCCACTTGATCGAGGAGAGTATCTTCATGAATCCTTTTTGTTTGACGAAATCTGCTCGACGTCTTGTTTCATGGGCGGGTCTGTTTGTTGGTTTGTTGACGTGCCTGGTTGGCTGGACAAGCTTTTTTGTGTCGACAGCTGGCGCGCTGGAGCGGGTGCCGGATCGCCGTCTTGGTCGTGGTGCACGTATGCGACGTGGGGAGAGTCCCCGTCCACGCCTGGGCGCTCGCATGTTGCGACGTTCCGGTTCCCAGGTGGCCTGGCGTTCCCTGTTTGACGGTAAAACACTTGGTGACTGGAAAAAGACCGAATTTGGTGGTGAGGGAGATGTGGAAATCAAAAACGGTCAAATTGACATGGCCTTTGGTTACTCGATGACCGGCATCACCTACTCGGGCAAGTTACCCAGGATGAACTACGAGTTAGAGCTGGAGGCTGTGAAACTTGAGGGTAATGATTTTTTCTGTGGGCTGACTTTCCCGGTAGAGAAGGCCTATTGCAGTTTTATCGTAGGTGGTTGGGGTGGGACGGTCGTGGGTTTGTCCAGCATTGATGGGGCAGATGCCTCGGAAAACGACACGACAAAGTACATGGACTTCAAGAGAGGCCAATGGTATCGCATCCGGGTACGCGTTGAGCCTGAGCGTATTCGCACCTGGATTGATGATCGTGTTATCGTGGACCAGGTCACGAAGGGGCACAAGATTTCCATCCGTAATGAAGTGGATCTTTCCTGCCCGCTCGGGGTTTCGACATGGGAAACGAAAGCTGCTTTACGTAATATTCGGATCCGTACGCTTCCCTGACCAGGGAAGAAAGCCAGGCAACGATGATTCTTGACCCCCAGGTACCCCGGCCGCTGGACGAACATTACATGCGGCTCGCATTGCGGGAAGCCGAGGCGGCTGTCCAGGAAGAAGAGGTGCCGGTAGGCGCCGTGATCGTGCATGGCGAACGTATCGTGGCCTCGGCGCATAACCAGCGGGAGCAGTTACATGATCCCACGGCGCATGCCGAGATGATTGCGATTACCCAGGCTGCTGAGTCGTTGGGTGATTGGCGGCTTGAACACTGTACCCTTTACGTGACACTGGAACCGTGCCCGATGTGTGCCGGTGCGATCCTGTTGTCGCGCCTGCCACGGTTGGTTTACGGTGCGGCCGATTCGAAGGCAGGATGCGTGGAATCGCTTTATCACCTGCTTAACGATGATCGGCTCAATCACCAGGTCCAGGTTGTGCCAGGAGTATTAGCACTGGACTGCGGTTCCATCCTGACGGAATTTTTTCAGGCCCAACGCCGCCTGGGTAAGAAGTAGAGGCGTTTTTCCTGCTGGTTCCAGCTAGTTACCCAGGTCCGTGGTTTTCAATTGATAGCTGGGATTGGGCATGCTGGACTTGGCATTGTCCGGAGTCATCAGCGATTGGTAGGCGATATAGTCGATGCCGTCCGTAATAAAGGCCGTGTGACCATCGGCGAAACCGACCATGACTCCACCGCGATGGTTACTGGAAGGGCGCGCGGCATAGGGCATCAGCACCGTGGGATTCAGGTCACGGATGTTCTTGTTCATGGCTTCCCCGTTCATCTTGGAAAGCTCGGCTCGGGGAAGACCCTTGGTGGCCCCTCCGGGTGGCTTTGGCCACCATACCATGATGTTGCCGTAGGTTGCCTTATTGTTGCGATTCTTCAGAATCTCGGTGTAGTTTGCCAGGGAAGTGGCATGGTAGAGACCAGCTGCAGTTACCGGCGTGGTTTGCTTGATCGTCGTACGATGCCAGTACAGGGCCTGGAGATTTTCACTGATGGCGATCGTATGAGTTGCCCCGTCCGTGAGTTCAATCATCCGCAGATGAACCGAGGGGGCATTCTGACCGTCAAAGAAAACCAGGTCCTGGAACAGGCCATTGGCCTTGAGCAACTTGCGATTATTGAGTGGTACGCCACAGCCGGCATTTGCCACGTATGAAGTTTCTGGCGCTTCGTCCAACATCTGGGTTGTTGCCAGGGTGGTATCGCTGGGACAGGTAAAGTTTGGAATCGGCGGGATGAGCAACTTCGATACGGGAACGGTTGGATTGTCCCAGTTCTTGGCCGTGGGTTCCTGGTCCAGGTAGGGTAACAGGACGGTGAGCCAGCTGACCGGCTTGTTGGCACCTGCCGGGATCGGTGTTTTATTGAGGTTCCAGCGTGCTTTCCATTCACGAAAACCGGGATACCGTTCCCTGGATTGGTGAAAGGTGTTGACGGCCATGGCCAGTTGTCGAGTACGGTTGGAACATTGGGTACGGCGAGCGCTCTCG
>JAZADA010000059.1:0-24077 GCA_036124135.1 Planctomycetota bacterium
ATTCACCATTCGTCATCGAGGCTCAGTTGACTGCGTTCAATTCAACGCTGCCAATAGCATGCTGGCAACTGCCAGCGGTGACGCCACGATTAAACTTTGGTCAACGTCTCAACAACGTCCCTATCAAACCATTGACACGGGACAGTTAGCCGTACGGCACATCCAGTTCAGTCCCGACGGAAAACGTCTACTTTCCGCTGGCGCTGACAGTACGATTAAGCTCTGGGACCTGGCCCGGGCTACTGAAATCCGCACCTTCAAGGGACATTTTCGTCCCGTTGGTTGGCTGGCTTTTCGACCCGATGGTCAAGAATTTGTCTCAACCAGCTGGGACTTGACGGTCAAACGCTGGACGCTGGCTCCGCCACCCTCCATGCTGCAAGCTCATCAGCATGGAGTCCAAGACCTGGACTACAGTGCCGATGGCAAGTGGCTGGCAACTGCCAGTGTCGACAAGACGATCAAGCTATGGCGACTACCGGAGCGACAGCTCGTCCACGTCTTCTCGAGTTCCACCGCTTCCTTCCGGACCGTCCGGTTTTCACCCGATGGAAAATGGCTCGCAGCCGGCACCGGGAATGGGCTTTTCCAGCTATGGGACCTTACTACCAGGCGATTACAGGTAACACACCAGTTACACCAGCAGTCAATCAACCAGTTAGCATTTACTTGCGACAGCCGATGGATCGGATCTGCCAGCGACGATGGCCTGATCAAGCTGTGGGATATCACGAAACAGCAACTAGCTGGCCACCTCCGGGGCCATCGGGGAGCGGTAAAGACGATTGCATTCTCTCCAGACGATTCACAACTGGTGAGTGGCGGCAGAGACCGTATCGTACGTATCTGGGACTGTGAAACGAAGCGGCTGGTAGAGGAAATCCCGGGACATGATGGTGAGGTATTAACCGTAGCCTGGAGCCCCGATGGAAACTGGATCGCCAGCAGTGGCTACGATCGCAGCATCCATGTTCAAGACGTTGTGCAACGAATACCGCGTTTCCAACTCAAAGGCCACACTGGCCCTGTCACCCAAATTCGATTCAGTCCAGACAGCCAACGTATCGTTTCGGCCAGTTATGATCGCAGTCTCAAGTTATGGGATACGGTCTATGGCAACCAGGTATTAACCCTGCGTGGCCACCGGGCTGTCACATGGTGTGTTCAGTTCAGCCCGTCCGGAAACTGGATCGCATCCGGCAGCAGCGATTCCACGGTTCGTTTCTGGGACGGACGGCCAACTCATCAGTCTGCTCCAGCAGAAATGCGATCCCTGCAAATCGTCCAAGAATAGAGTTTACTGGAGAGCCAGCGGTTCCCCGGGACACGTCTTGTACCTCACCAGGTCTGGCAGCCCTTCTTTTCGCGCAGGATTGATCAAGACCTGCTCGCCAACCTTCCTTATACTTGCAGTGTTCCCTGGTATTTGGTGAGAACATTCATGACGCAGGTTACAAAACCACTCACTGCTGATCCCCGCAAGCCTCGTAATTGGCTGCTGTCGTATTACCGAGACCTGTTCTCTATCGACTTGCGAACCCTCGGCCTGTTTCGAATCAGCATCGCATTGGTCATGCTGACAGACCTCGTGCGCCGCACCTACGATTTCAGCTCCATGTACGTTCGTGATGGAGCGTTACCATTACAAGCTGTCCATGACTACTATGGCAACGTTTGGAAATGGTCCCTTCATCTGGGCAGTGCCAGTTGGGGATACCAGGCAACCATGTTCGTCCTGGCTGGAATTTCCGGTTTGGCACTACTGGCCGGGTATCGAACACGCATCGCAACCTGCACCAGTTGGGTTCTGACGGTTTCACTCAACGCGCGTACCCCCATGCTGGTTAATGGAGGTGACGTCCTCTTGTGCATGGGACTTTTCTGGGCCATGTTCCTTCCGCTCGAAAAACGTTTTTCGCTCGACAGTCGCCGTCGTTTACCGCAAGGCGATGACCAGGATTTCCTCTCCATTGCCTGCGTTGGAATCCTTTTACAGATCGGCATGATGTACTTTTTCACAGGCCTCTGGAAATTCAACAGCACCTGGTTTAGCGGTGAAGCGCTCGGAATTGTTTTCATGGACACAGCCATCACACGTCCCGTGGGAACCTGGCTGACGCAATACCCTCAGCTACTGAATATGATGACCCGCGGAACATTAGCTATCGAGCTACTCGGGCCCATCCTCTTATTTGCTCCAGGGGCACGTCGCTACCTCCGTCCGATCGCCCTGGTTGTGTTCGCAGGCTTACACCTGGGAATCGAACTTACGCTCGACGTATTAATGTTCTCCTATGCCAGCCTGGCCATGCTCACACTCTTCGTACCCGCCTGCTGGTGGAATTGCCTACCAGGACTTGCATCACAACAACCTGCCTCCCACCCCGGGGATAGCGACTGCCCACGGGCACCAGTTTCCTCATGGTATAAACGCGTGGGGTGGGTGCTCGGGTGCTGTGCTATCAGTTATGTCACGCTTTATAACATCCTTGCCTTAAACTATCGGCAAGGTTGGCCCCGGCAACTTGCACCCTTCACCCAGGTGGCGACGATATTTCACTTCGGCCAACGCTGGAGCATGTTCGACCAACCTCGCAACTATCTTTTCCGCTTCGCTTTTTACGGCCGACTAAGAAACGGAAAAACTGTTGACCTGCTGCGCAACAAGGAGACTGGCCCTCATCCTACATGCCCCGATTCGAGTACGGTCTCTTCAACCCAGCGATGGATGTTATTACTACGAGAACTAACAGGTGCCACAAACTTCCCCTTTCAACACGAAGTAGCTCATTACCTGGCTAGCCAATGGAACCGGCAGCATTCCAAATCGGAACAGGTGCTGGACGGAGAGTTCATGGTTTACCTGCTTGACGTCTCGGGGAATCCTGACAACGCCAAGCGTAAGCTACTGGCTTATTGTGACATGCGAGCTAACGGATCGATACGTTTCGGCCAACGTCATGGCGACTGGATCTTGCACCATGACAACGGAAAGAAGGCCGCAGCGGGTCGTTACCTGGCAGGTCTTGAAACCGGCCGCTGGATTTACTGGGACCAATACGGTCAGCGTGAACTGGAGGGCCGATTTGAGAAGGGGCAAAAGGAGGGTCCATGGACTTCCTGGGATGCGGACGGCACAGCAAACCGTGGAATCTTCCTCAACGACAAGCTCATCGAGCGCTTGCCATGATCGATCACAAGCTATTGCCCATTATCCGGTTGTGGTCGTGATCGCTGGCCGGACGGACTTCTCGGAAACCCCTGGGAAGGACTTCCTCCTTCCGTGCGTAAACCGCGGACAAATTCTGCTCGCAAATCAGCATTCATTTGCTGCTGAACCTCTCGCTGCAAGCTAGACCTCAACGTCTCGTAAATAACTCGCACCTGGGCCAGCTTGTCTGCGACCTGGGGGCCCTCCTTGCGCCGCTGGTGGACGTTCGCCTGGCCAACCAATCCAAAGACACGCAGTTCCTGCTCAGCGACAGGCAAATCAGCAAGGGAATCGTAAAGTCCTGCGGCCTCCGTCAATCGCCCCTGTTCGAGGTACAGGTCTGCCAGTTTTTGATCTGCCAATCTCGCATAACGTTCATTGGTTTTACTCTCCTCCGGCGGAAAGTATTTCCTCACGCTCAAGAGCGCTTCTTTTTTCAAGGGTTCCTGGTTACTCATCATGGATGCGAACCAAAACTGTTCCTTGATGGTTTCTTTCTGCACCACCTTGGGCAACCGTGCGGGATCGATTTCCAGGAGAAAACCTGGCTGTCGCAACCAACCCCAGAAAATCCCCACGACAAAGGCTACCAACAACAAGCCTGCGATCAGCTGTATCCTGGCAACTCGTGATTTATCCTGTCGAGAACTCCCTTTCATCAGTACGTCCAACTGCTGAGTTGCTTCCACCCGGGAATTGCTCAAAGCCAGCAATTCAGGTGTATCCCAGCGTTCCAGGTCGTCGGGCCAGTAGGATTCATATTCTTCACCATCCAGGCTTCGTAATTCCTGAAGTAAATCCCTTGCGGACTGGCAACGTGATTCCAATGACTTCGCTAACAGGTTGTGCACGATTCGGCAGAGGGAACTGGGAAGATCCTTGCGAACATCCTCAAGACGCTCTGGATCTTTCTTTAGGTGCTGCACGGCAATACTCAATGCCGTATCACCTTCAAAGGGAGGGCGTCCTGCCAACATGTGGTAAGCCGTCACACCGAGTGAATACAGGTCGCTGCGTGGATCTACCACCTGTCCTTCCACTTGCTCGGGACTCATGTAAAGCGGAGTTCCCATGGTGATACCAATCTGGGTTGCATCAGTCCCATCCTGGTCCTGGGTAATCCGAGCCAGGCCAAAATCAGCAACTTTCACTTCACCGGTTGGGGCCAACATGATGTTCTCAGGTTTAATATCGCGATGGACGATCCCTTGCGGTCCGGCACGATAGAGTGCCGCGGCCACCTGTCGCAACACGTTAACAGCCAGTCCGACACTGACTGCTCCCTGCCGCGATATATACTGCCTAAGGTTTTGCCCAGAAACATATTCCTGGGCAATAAAATGTATCCCATCAATTTGTCCGACTTCGTGGATCTGGACGATGTTGGCATGAACCAGGGAAGCCGCTGCCTGGGCTTCCTTGTGAAAACGGCGAATATACGAATCGTCCTGGGCAAGATGTCGCTTGAGAACCTTGACAGCTACCTTGCGTCGCAGAGAAACCTGTTCTGCCAGATAAACCACGGCCATCCCACCACGGCCAAGGCGACGCAGCAATTGATAATCACCCAATTTGCGACCGGAAAGGTCTGCATCCGACTGCGTTTCATCGGTGGGCAAGGAGGTATCAGACATCCGGTGGTCTTTCGATCAGTAATTTCATGGCATGCCGCCACAACATGGTTGCCAATCGTTCCTATTGTACGCCAAAGCAGTACTTCAAGGGAAACCTAAGTTCTCACCAGCCTGATGATTTCCGGGAGCAGGATTTTCTTTTCTCCCTAAAAATCGAACTTTACAGGCAGTGTGATCAACAAAACTTAAGTTCCATCCTTCAGTTCAATCGCCACGAGTTGGTTCAGGCTTCCGGAACGAAAACCCGCAAGGTCAATGGTCACAAACTTAAAGCCGATTGCTGTCAACTGTTCGACCAATGTCTCTCGCAATGGAAACTGGCTCAATCGCTGCAGTTCCTCGAGCGAAACTTCCAGGCGAGCCAGGTCGCCACGATGGTAGCGAACGCGAACGGTTGAACAGCCCTCGGCACGTAAAACCTGCTCCGCTTGATCGATCATGGCAAGCCGCTGGGGAGTTACCTCTTCACCGTAAGCAACCCGACTGGAAAGGCATGGCATGGCCGGCTTATCCCAGACGGGTAATTCCCAGTAGCTTGCCAAACCACGCACATCAGCCTTGTCAAAACCGCAATCCGCGAGCGGATTGCAAACATGATGTTCCCGGGCGGCCTGCAATCCCGGCCTGTAGTCAGACAGATCTTCTGCATTAGCCCCACTGAAAACCACGTCAAAACCGACCCGCTCCAGCAATTGATCCAAAAGGCTATAAAGTTCTGATTTACAATAATAGCACCGTGAGGCATCGTTTTGGGTATAGCGGGGATTGTCGAACTCATCCGTTATCACGACCTCGTGCTGGATGCCGATAAGTCCCGCTAACTCTACTGCCTGCTCAAGTTCACCAGCTGCCAGGCTGGGACTCTTTCCGGTAACGGCCAATGCTCGATCGGCCAGCACGAGATGAGCTGCCTTGGCAACGACCGAGGAATCCACGCCACCCGAAAACGCTACGAGGCACCCCTCGTAATTGCCTATATATCGCAGCAATTGTTCACGCTTTTCGAGTAACCGTGATGTGTTCATCCTGCACCTGGTCGATTCCCTGAACCTTACCATGCCAGCCGACCAAGTCGTTGGAACTCGCTGGCGGAGATCATGATGACAATGGCTGGCGAAGCCACAAAATGCTGTCACAGCGCATCGTATCAACAAGCAGATGAAAGAACAACCAAGCGATTACTCGTCGGCTTCACGAATCAGCGGTTCCATCGCCTTGGTGTTACGCTCCACGGCCACCACGATAGTTCGTTCCTCGATTCCATCCTTGCTGGAAGCGACCACTGGAATCACCTGCCGCTTGTCCGGCATGCTTAGTCGAACCGTGAACGTGCCATCCGAACGAACCTTAACGGGTTCTCCCAACAGCGTGACATGCGCATCCGGCATGGTACTTCCAAAGATAATCATCTCGGCGTCAACCGCAAAAGCAAAATCCCGTTTACTGCCAGGTATCCGGGTCCCGGATCCTGCATAACGGGTTACCAGCGGAGAGCCCATCGGACGCCGCAAACGCTCCTCAAACAATTCCTGCAACTCCGAGGTCGCCTGCCCCTCATCATGCCCACCACTCAGGGCATAAATTTTCTCGTAGTTTTCTGCCACATCTGTCCAGTTTTCATCGATCGCATCGCTGGAACCAGGCTCTGGAGTTGTGACGGTATTACTGCGCGCCAACGAGTAAAACTTGTCGTTGGCAGCCAGGTAGCCTAGATCCACGCGATAGGTGCGCGGCGACTCGGTCACATCGATATACCAGTTCGTAACTCCCCCATGGACCTCGATATCTCGTGAAATCCTTTCTGCCGTCCGATTCGATTTACCTTCTACCAACTCGTACACCCGCAACACGGGTTTCGCCGTGTGCCAGTTTTCCGCCATCGCGGACTTGGCTCTCTGGACATTCTGCCGGGTCACTTCCCAGCAGGCCTGCAACCAGTAAGCGTCTCTGACCAACAGTACGATGCGATCCTTTCCGGCCTTAACCGGAACTGCCCGCCGCTTGGTTTCCGATGCCCCTTTTCGCTTACCAACAGAGCGGGCTTTCCCATTACCTGCAGCGGGCTTCCTGGTACCTGGTTGCTCTGACGTGTTAGCCGGGGTCGACAGGTCCTTGAACATACGTCGCCTAGCATGAACACGCTGGATGCGAGAACTCTTGCGGGTCATTCGTCCGGTCGAAGTCGTGCCACCAGACTTGCTCCCACTGGACTTCTTTTTCGTCGCTGAACGACCCTTGCGCAAGGCTGCTGAACGAGCTACGCCGTTAGGCATTTTCCCCTTGGAAACACGGCCTGTCGACGTGCGACCTCCTGATCTGCGAGACGAACCCCGCGCCGCAGGTCTTCCCTGTTTCCTGGCGGTGCGTACCAGCGCTGTGACTAATTGTTCCTTGCGCATCGAATGCCAACCAGCAAGGCCCATTTGCTTGGCCAATTCTCCGAGCTCTTTAACCGTCTGTGTCTTGAGACTAGCTGCTGTAATCAAGGGACGATACCTCCACCTAACGAAATGTGTCACCGCCTAACACGGTGAACGTCTCTTTGGGATTTTGCGTCGTCCCTGACAACTTGCTCAGTAACCAACAAGAGCTTTCCGTCATCGTCTACTCAAATTGGCCAACGGGTACTCTATCCACCCTATGCAAGTCACTGTCACTAACAACTTGCGGTTAAGGCACCGTTGTAGCGAACCAGGGGATAGTTCGCGTGGATTTGGCAGTTGCAACACTTCCCAAACGAAGGGCGGTCCTCAGCCGATCTTTTGGGATTAAGCCCCTGTGTCACAACTTGGTCAGTTCCAGGCCCGTTTTTCGGTAGGTAGCCTTCCCTGCAGGGCCGACTTTCATTAAACCGGACCACATTGGGTATATAACCAACCGCTGATGAGTTTAACCAAATACACCACTACAAGCAACATTCAAACCCCTCTAAAGAAGGGTTTTAGAGAACCGAAAAATAGACACAAACTGTTTTGAATAAAGATCTTATGGAATTTAAAGGAAACCTCTATAAGCTCACGGGAAGGCGAGTCCACAACCGTTGCCTGACGCCTTCCAACAAAGGTCCGCAAAGCGATTCGGCCAGCCTCTCGAGAAGCTGGCGCGATGGCGACCCAGCTACCGTGGCCAGTCGACCATCTCGCGCCAGGCAAAGACCGGGGTAATGTTCATATAAAGTCGCCTTTTATCGACCTTTGGTTGGTTGACCATTTTGGCCACCTGAGATAAATTACTCGACTTCGATACGATCGATGATGCGACTTCAAGAAGAACGTCAGTGGTGCTGGTTACGAGTTGCCCCATGCGGGCCAACCGGGGCAGGCATCTAAACAATGGCTTGGCAATCATTTATGGTCTGCCGAGACAGGTCACCTGGGGAGCTTCGAGAATTCGCTTGTGAGTGATTCCAAGGACGACCGTTCAGCACCTGTCAAAGCCTATGCGAGAGCATCGGAAGTGATCGTGGTGGCGGGCAGTATGGTCATCCCTGGCTTACTCGGTTTAGGGCTGGATAAACTACTGGCAACACAGGCAGTTTTCACAATTGTCGGTTTTGGACTGGGTTTAATTCTAGGAATTTGGCGACTAGTAAACTTGAGTTCCTGACACAGGGAACTTGATTGAAACGTGAGATAAGGAATCTCGTGCCATGGATTGGTTGCAGACATTGACAAGACGTATCACGTTCCTGTTAATTATCAACCTAACACTGATGCTCGCACTGCTTCCCATCGGACTCCAAGCCGACGGCAGTGAAGGGGTCTTCGTGGTCATCATGGCCTTCGGCATCTGCCTGCTGGCGAACTTGCCGTCCTTATTTTTCACCAACCACTTTCGTTCCCCGCAGGCAGCGATCTTCCAGATGGCTTTGTCGTGGGGATTTCGCATGGGATTACCCCTCGCTGTCTGCGTGGTCGTCACTTACCAACAAAACTGGCTGTTTGATGCAGGGCTGGTCTACTACTTGATGGCTTTTTACTTCGTAATGATGATCCAGGAAACGGTCAGTCAAGTTATCTACCTCAAGGCCGAACAACCCGCCGCCACCGAGGTGAAATAGAAACCATGATGTTGAAAGAACAACACGAACCGACGGATGCAGCTCACGCTGACAGTCACGGTTCACAAAGCCACGGAGCGGCTCACAGTCCTTTTGAAGCAGGTCACCTCATTGGCCATGTCAAGGATGCGACTTATTTTGAAGTCCCTCGTTTGCTGGCCACTGATGGACACCTCCAGGTTCCTCAATTTCGCAGTTCGACAGACCCTCTCGTCGACCTTACGACTGGAACTGCTGCCATCGATGACATGATCGAACCCCTGGACATGAAGGTCACCAAGTTCATGATCCTGGAAGTCGTCGGAGCGGTGCTGGTAGCCGTGATCTTTATCCGACTGGCCAAGCTGGTTCGGACCGGCGAAAAACCCCAGGGCAAATTCTGGAACTTCTTCGAGGCCATGCTGCTGTTCATCCGGGACGACGTGGCCCGACCGGCCATTGGCAAACACGATGCCGATAAGTTCCTGCCTTTCATCTGGACTATTTTCTTTTTCGTGCTCGGCTGCAACCTGCTGGGCATGGTCCCCTGGGCCGGCTCCCCGACCGGTGCACTGGCCACCACGGGCATGCTTGCCATGATTACATTCATTACCGTACTGGTAGCCGGATCTGCCAAGCTCGGCCCCATCGGCTTCTGGAAGGCCCAGGTGCCCCACATGGATTTACCCCTCGTCCTGGCCGTCTTCCTGATTCCGGGCATCTTCCTCATTGAGGTAATGGGCTTATTGATCAAGCACTTTGTACTGGCCGTGCGATTACTGGCTAACATGATGGCCGGCCACCTGGTGTTGGCCGTGATCCTGGCATTCATTGCAGCTGCCTGGGGAAGCCTGGCTGGTTTCATGGTGGTTCCGGCAAGCGTCCTGGGTGCCACGGCACTTAGTTGTCTCGAACTGTTCGTAGCGTTTTTACAAGCTTACATTTTTGCGTTTTTAGCGTCGTTGTTTATCGGCATGGCAGTCCATCCTCACTAGGCCGGATTCCGTGTCCCCCGTTCGTCATATTCAATTGAATGGAGACTAGTACTGTGATTAAGTGGTTTAGTTTACTCACCCTGGTGTTGATGGTCACACTGACAGCAAATATTGCATTTGCACAAGAAGAGGGCGGCGATGGGGCAGCAGCTGCTGCATCTGCCAAGGTCGGCCCGATGAATCTAGGTGCTGCAACGGGTGCCGGATTGGTCATCCTGGGAGCCGGACTCGGCATTAGCAGGATTGGCGCATCTGCCGTTGAAAGCATGTCGCGACAGCCGGAAGTTGCCTCACAGATCCAGACGGCAATGATTATTTCTGCCGCCCTGATCGAAGGAGCAACCTTCTTCGCGCTAATTGTTTGTATGCTCTTTAACACTTAATGGATAATGGTCAATCAATGATCACGATGCATAATAAAAAGACCGGCTTGATGTGCGCCTTGTTAGCGCTTTGCCTGGGGATTTGTACCAGCGGCATGGCCGAGGAGGAGTCCGGAGACCATTCTGCTGCCGCGGCAACGAGCCACGGCGGAGATAGTCATGAAGGAGACAGCCATGGGGGTGGCGCGCATGAAGCGAACACCAACCCCCTGTCGGTTGATCCGGATCTCGCCCTTTTCACGGCCCTGGTTTTTGTATTGTTGCTGCTGGTGCTCTGGAAGATGGCCTGGGGGCCTATCATGGCTGGCCTGGCGGCCCGCGAAGAGGGCATTGCGGCAAACATTGACCAGGCCCAGCAGGATGCCGAGGCTGCTGCAGAAAAACTGCGTGAGTACGAAGAGCAACTGACTGCTGCTGCCGAGAAGGCTCGCGGCATCATTGCCAAGTCGCAGGAAGACGCCCAGAAAGCAGCTGACAACATCCTGGCGGAAGCACAGGAAACTGCCCAGCGGCAGCGTGATCGTGCCTTGGCAGACATTGAAACTGCCAAGAACGTCGCACTGGGTGAAGTGGCTGAAAAGAGCGTGGATATCGCGCTTGGCCTGGCCGGCAACATTGTCCGTCGACAACTTACGGCAGCGGAACATTCCGAATTAATCCGGGAAACCCTAGACCGGTTCCCCAGTAACAATTGATACGGGATTTATCCGCCTGGTGCGTATCTGTTTGACACAGGAATAAGATGGCTGAAACAACCCATAAACAGACTGACTTCGACTCAGACCGACAGTACCTTGCTGGCGTCTATGCCAAGGCGTTGCTAGGTGCGACCGAAAAGGTCGGCAATCGCGCCGAGGTCCTGCAGGAACTCGAGTCGCTGGTGGAGGATGTCCTAGACCGGTTTCCAAAACTGGAAGCTACGTTCAGCAGTCCCCGGGTCAGTCCCGAAGACAAGATCAACATTCTCGATCGCGTTTTCGAGGGAAAGCTCAGCCGTGAACTAACGAACTTCCTGAAGGTTGTTGCCCGGCACGGTCGACTGGATTGCCTCCGTTCGATCCACCGCGCCAGCCAGCAGATGGATCGCGAGTTGCAGGGCCGGATTGCTGTCCAGTTATCTACTGCCAGCGAGGTCGAGGCTGATGTGGTTAACAACATCAGCGAACGCCTGCAGGCGGCACTTGGCGGACAGATCGACATCGAAACCTCCGTAGATACGGAATTGATCGGTGGCCTGGTACTACGTATCGGGGACACCGTTTACGACGGCAGCGTGGCTAATCAATTGACACGGATGCGTACCACCACGATGAACCAAACTAACGAAGTCATTCGTGCGACACTGGATCGATTTACCACCACGGAATGATTTACTCCATAACGAACCTGGAGCCACCAAAAGGGAACTCCCATGAAATTTAATGCAGATGAAATCGCCTCGGTTATCCAACAGGAAATCGAGCAATTTGAAAGCCAGATTGATGTCCAGGAGATGGGCACCGTCCTGGAAGTTGGTGACGGAATCGCCCGGGTCTATGGACTTTCGGGAGTGATGGCCGGTGAAATGGTCGAGTTTCCCAGTGGTGTCCAGGGCCTGGCTTTTAACCTGGAAGAAAACAGCGTCGGCGTCATCATTCTTGGTGACTACCTGTCGATTAACGAGGGTGATGAGGTTCGTGCCACGGGCCAGTTGCTTTCTGTACCGGTCGGTGAAGCCGTGTTGGGCCGCGTGCTCGACCCCCTGGGTAACCCACTGGATGGCAAGGGCCCGGTCAATTCGACTGAAACACGCCCGGTAGAATTCCTGGCACCTGGCGTTTCAGAACGCCAACCGGTCTGCGAACCCCTGCAAACGGGTCTGAAGGCTGTGGATGCCATGACGCCAATCGGTCGCGGGCAACGCGAACTGATCATTGGAGATCGCAAGACAGGCAAGACCGCCATTGCCATTGATGCCATCCTGAACCAAAAGGGTTCCGGAGTGAAATGTTTTTACGTGGCTATCGGTCAGAAAGATTCTTCGGTCGCCGGTGTGATCAAGATCCTGGAAGAACAGGGGGCGATGGAATATACGACGGTCATCATGTCCGGCGCCAGTGCCCCAGCGCCTCTGCAGTACGTGGCTCCCTATGCCGGGACAGCCATGGCCGAATACTTCATGTTCAATGGGCAACACGCCTTGATCGTCTATGACGATCTATCCAAGCAGGCCACCGCCTATCGACAACTTTCGCTGCTGATGCGTCGTCCTCCCGGACGTGAAGCGTACCCAGGTGACGTCTTCTACTGCCACAGCCGACTGCTGGAACGATCTGCCAAGGTTTCAGACGAGCTTGGTGGCGGATCACTCACCTCGCTACCGATCATCGAAACGCTCGAGGGTGAAGTCTCGGCTTACATCCCGACGAACGTCATCTCTATTACTGATGGCCAGATTTACCTGCAACCTGACCTTTTCTTTGCCGGGATCCGTCCCGCCATGAATGCGGGCATCTCGGTGTCGCGAGTCGGCGGTGCCGCCCAAATCAAGGCCATGAAATCCATTGCCGGCGGTCTGCGTCTGGATCTCGCTGCTTTCCGTGAACTGGAAGCGTTTGCTCAACTGGGGACGGAACTGGACCCCGACACACAGGCACGACTCGATCGGGGTTATCGCATGGTGGAACTGCTGAAACAGGCCCAGTACCAGCCATTACCAGTGGCCGAACAGGTCCTGGTGATTTATGCCGGAACCAAGGGATTCCTGGATGATGTACCCGTCAATGAAGTCAGCCAATGGGAAAGTCAGTTACTGCAATTCGTGCGTGGCAGCAAGGCTGACGTGTTGACGCAGATTACGGAACAAGGCGAACTAAATGACGAAGTCACCCAACTGGTTGAAAATGCCTTAAACGAATTCAAGGCACAGTATGTTTCCGGAAACTAGCGACACCTATTTGTTTTAACCCTGTTTCATTTGACCTGACCAACGGAAGTAAAGCCTGATGGCCAACGCTCGTGCACTTGATAAACGACGCAAATCCGTTCGCAACATTCGCAAAATCACGCGAACCATGGAACTGATCGCCACGGCGCGGTTCAAGAAAGCCATGGACCGAGCGATCGCGGCAACGGCCTACACCAGCCGGATTACAGAAGTCGTTGGCGACCTTGCCAATGCTGGACTGGAATTCTCTCATCCACTACTGGATGAGCACGAGGAGACTTCCCGGGCCGTCTTGCTGGTCCTGACATCCAATCGCGGGCTATGCGGTGGTTACAACGGATCCATTCAACGCCTGGCAATCGCAAGGCGTGACGAACTACAAGAAGCCTACGACGACGTAGACGTCGATGTTTCTGGCAAACGAGGTATCGCAGCCTTCGGTTACCGCAATATCGAGATCAACAACAGCTATCTGCAATTCGAAGACAAGCCAGGTTTCGACGAGGTCGAGCCTATTGCCAACACCTTCATGGAGGCCTACGCAGCCGGAAAAATAGACCGGTTGGATGTGGCTTACACCAAATTCCTCAGTAGTGCCAAGCAGGAAGCCGTCGTAGAAACGCTACTGCCGCTGGGATCGCTCGACCGTGGCGATGACGAATCTGCTACAGCTGGTGATGCCAATACGATGTATGACTTCCTGCCATCTGCTGAAAGCATCCTGGAAGAAGTTGTTCCGGCCAGTTTTCGAGTCAAACTTTTTAAGTGTTTCCTGGACGCAGCGGTCAGCGAACAGATCGCCCGCATGGTGGCCATGAAATCAGCGACGGAAAATGCTTCTGATATGATCAAGCAATTATCCCGTACTTACAATCGAGCACGTCAATCACAAATCACAAACGAAATCATGGAAATCATTGGTGGTGTCGAGGCACTCAATAATTGAGCCTGCTTTCGAATTCGAAATTGGCACCACCCGGTATTACATGTTGCATCACGTAGGAAATTAAAACCATGGCAACAGCAACTCAACAAGCAGGTCGAATTATCCAGATCATCGGGTCTACCTTTGATGCTCAATTCGACGAGGACAACCTCCCGGCTATTTACAATGCCGTGAAGGTAACCAGCAACCAAAAAGGCGTAGAGATCAACCTGACCGGTGAGGTCCAGCAACACCTTGGTGGTGGACGTGTTCGCTGCGTGGCCCTGGGCAGCACTGACGGACTCGTCAGAGGACAGGATTGCGTAGACACGGGCAGCGCTGTATCGGTGCCGGTGGGTGAGCAAACCCTGGGACGCGTGTTCAACTTACTTGGCGAACCGGTCGACGGCCGAGGTCCGGTGGAAGCTGCCGAGATTCGTCCCATCCATCGCGAGGCACCCAGCGTTGAAAGCCTTTCCACGAGCACCGAGTTATTTGAAACCGGTATCAAGGTCATCGACCTGCTGACACCTTTTGTTCGAGGCGGAAAAGCCGGTCTGTTCGGCGGAGCCGGCCTGGGCAAGACCGTTATCCTGACCGAATTGATCGCTCGTATCGCGAGTGCTCATGGTGGATCTTCCGTATTTGCCGGCGTGGGAGAACGAACTCGTGAAGGAACTGACCTGTGGCTGGAAATGCAAGAAGCCCAGATCGGTGACACGGGCCGCAATGTTATCGAGCAAACATGCATGGTCTTTGGCCAAATGAACGAACCCCCGGGCGCACGCTTGCGTGTCGCCCTCTCGGCGCTCACCATGGCCGAGTATTTCCGTGACACCACGGGAACCGATACGCTGTTGTTCGTCGATAATATTTTTCGCTTTTCACAAGCGGGTAGTGAGGTTTCTGCCCTGCTCGGACGTATGCCATCTGCGGTGGGCTACCAGCCTACCCTGGCAACGGAAATGGGAGCCCTACAGGAACGAATCGCGTCCACTGACAAGGGAGCCATCACCTCGGTACAAGCCGTTTACGTCCCGGCGGATGATCCCACCGATCCGGCCCCGGCCACTGCTTTTGGACAGCTGGATGCCTTCCTTTACCTGGAACGATCGATTTCGGAGAAGGGAATTTACCCGGCGGTCGATCCACTGGCTTCCTCCAGTCGAATCCTGGATCCGCAGTACGTGGGCGAACGACACTTTGCCATCGCCCGCCGTGTCCAGACAACCCTGCAACGATACCGTGAACTGCAGGATATCATCGCGATTCTGGGTGTCGATGAACTGAGTGAAGAAGATAAGTTGATCGTACACCGCGCACGACGCATCGAGCGTTTCCTGTCACAACCCTTCCTCGTAGCAGAAGTTTTCACTGGAAAGCCTGGTGAAATCACCTCGCTCGATGACACCATTCGCAGCTTCGAAGAAATCTGTGATGGCAAGTGGGATCACTTGCCTGAATCCGCTTTCATGTATGTTGGCGTGATTGAACAGGCTGAAGAACAGGCCAAGAAGATGGCAGCCGAGGCATAAACCATGGCACAACTTACCTGCATCATCGTAACACCGGAAGAAACTGCCCTTGAGCAAGAGGCCGACTTCGTGGCTTTGCCGTTGTTTGACGGGGAAGCCGGCGTGGCACCGGGCCACAGTCCACTCATTGGTCGGCTTGGCTTTGGTGAGATGCGTGTTCGTCAGGGTGATACGGTCGAACGTTTCTACGTGGACGGTGGGTTCGTTCAAGTCCGGGGAAACGTGGTCTCTGTCCTGACCAACCGGGCGACCCTGGCTGCCAATGTGGATGCCGATCAAGCCCGGGAACAATTAAAACAAGCGAACCAATTAAAAGCGAACACTCCGGAATTGATGGAGGCACGCGATCGCCAGATTTCCCAGGCTCGTGGGCAGTTGTGGGTTACCCGTTCGTGACCGATTGTTCAGTCGGACCGCTGCATCTCATGATGGGTCTCGTGGTGCCCGTCTCGTGCTTCGTTTAATGGAGCAGCTGGGTCATGATCCCATCTCCTGATCCTGCCCTGCATGCAAGCAGATCTCCTTGGTTACAACGGTGCCTGCTGGTCGCTATTGTACTGGTCCCCTGGTGGTGGTTATTTGGCCCTTCCCTGGCAACCCACCAGACCGTGGCTTTCCGGGATGCCGCTCATTTTCACTATCCAACCTTTCATTGGGCAACTCAGCAATGGCGGCAGGGACAGGTTCCTCTCTGGAACCACCAGGAAAACCTGGGCAGCCCCACGATGAGCGACCTGTCCAGCAGTCTATTCTATCCGGGCAAGCTTATTTTCCAGCTCCCCCTGCCCTATCCTCGACTCTACAGCTGGTACATCGCCCTACACGTATTGCTGGCAGCCTACGGGACCTACCGGCTGGCGAGCTACTGGCAAACCAGCAACTGGGCTAGTTTACTTGCAGCAATCAGCTATGCCTTCAGCGGCAGCTTGCTTAGCCAACATGCCAACGTCATTTACCTGGTAAGTGCCTCATGGATTCCCTTTGCGCTGCAAAGCATGGACCAGATGCTTGTTGGCCGAAATTGGAAAAGCGCCCTGGGCCTCGCCTGGTTCCTGGGACTCATGACACTCGGTGGAGACCCTCAATCGGCATATCATGGCGGCCTGATCGCCGGGCTCTACGCACTGGTCCTGACACGAAAGGGATGCACCGCAAGTGGTCCTGTTAACATCCGCTGGTATGAGCACCGATTTGCACTGCTACTCCTGGCGGGATGCATTACCTTCCTACTCACGGCAATCCAGGTGCTACCCAGCATCCAGTGGACACGCCAAAGTCTGCGCAACTCCTATACGGCACCTCACAGCCTGTATGAAATCCTTCCCGTGCTGCAACACCGTACCAGAACAGACGCTGGCCAAGACGAAAAAACAAACCAACCCTCCATCCTGTCCAGCATATTAACCTCACCACCCGAGGGGAGTCATCATCGGCAGATTTATCATTTCAGTGTCGGCCCATGGCGATTTGGAGAACTTATCTGGCCTAATTTTTCCGGGAAGATGTACCCCGTTCATCGACGTTGGATGAACCAAAGTCCCGCGGAAGGGCGAACCTGGTCTCCTGCCCTTTACCTTGGCTGGTTACCCCTGATCCTGGCCTGTGCTGCATGGAATCTGCGAAGTTCGGATCCCACGATTCGCTGGCTCAGCTATCTTGTCTTACTAAGCATGCTGGCCAGCCTTGGCTGGTTCGGACTTGGCTGGCTGCTCCAGGAGATCCAGTTCCTGTGGAGTGGAGAGCAACCGCCAGCGAATCACCTGGGAGAACCGGTTGGCGGTCTCTACTGGATGCTTGTTCAACTCATGCCGGGTTACGTCCAATTCCGATATCCGGCCAAGTGGTTCATCATCGCGTCAATGGGTATCAGCTTGCTGGCTGCAAAGCAATTCGATATTGCATGCCAACAAGGTATATCCCAACGATTGCGAACAATGCTACTTGGCGTCAGCATTGTAAGTGGGTTGGCGATCCTGCTAATACTAATGCTACAAACGCCGCTACGACGGCAATTAGCCGGAACGCCTTTCCACGCATACTGGGGCCCCCTGGACTGCCCCCTGGCGATTCGGGATATGATCCTGGCACTGGTCCAGACCCTGGTCTTGAGCCTGGGCAGCTGGGTTTTACTGCGAAAACCTTTATCGTCTCAGCATCGCTGGGTGGTTCCGGCAGCAGTCTGTTTTACTGTCCTGGAATTGGGCATCGCAAACGGCTGGTTACTCCTGTTTTCCGCAGACCAGCATTGGCAATCAGCACCGTCCCTGGAATCACGCCTGTCTCCACCGAGACAAACTGGGCAGCCTCCCACACGACTTTTCCGAGCCTCGCCAGAGCTGCTGATACCAGGACACTGGTCGACTACCAGTTCCCTGCAACGACAGGAGGAGATCATTGCCTCGGATCGCAGCACCCTGCTGCCTCGCTATCACCTGCTCTCTCCTGCCGCAATGGTACGCAGTCCAGGCAGCATTCAATCTCGTGATAATCACATGGCCTGGAATGTTGCTGAACGTCACCCCGGCCCGGGAGGTATACCAAACCTCTCTTTCCTGCGTTTACTGGGGGTACATTCCCTGGTCCTTCCCGGTTCCGACCAGGAAACCGCCTCGCGACCAGCCCATGCCCAATGGAAAACCCTATCGAATACTTTCCCTCGCAGCTGGATCGCCCACGAGGTGATTCATTTACCACCACTGGAATCACCGACCCCGGATCAACTGCGTACACGCACGGAAGCCGTCTTTTTTCCTGGTGGACAATTTCGCGATTTCCGGAAAAGTGCTGTCATCGAAAGTGTTCAGGATCCAAGCCTCGGAGAAAACCCGGAAATCGTCTTGGAGGACACCGAGCGATGCCAGATTATTGATTACGAACCACAGCGAGTTCGCATCCAGGCGCACCTGGAAACACCAGGCATGATCATCCTGAGCGATCGTTATGATCGCCATTGGAGAGCAACGGTTGCCGCCCAGGATGGCGCTGCTTACGGCAAGGCTCGCCCTATCCCGGTTTATCGCACCAACCGCCTGATGCGTGGTATCTACCTGCCAGCCGGGGATTACGAAATCATTTACCAATACCAGTCATCTCTATTCCGAACCGGCAGCATCGTGAGTTTACTGACCTGCCTGGTACTGGCAAGCATCGTCCTCTTTACCGCAAAGCAAAGTAGCCGCAAATCATTGCCAGGCCGCTAAATCTGGTAATTGGTTTCCGGAGCCAACACCTCGGGACCCTCTGCTCGCATACGCAGCTTCGGGGATTCCAGGGTCACCGTGGTATGAGGTTCGACACTTCGGGTCAACCATACGCTTGAACCGATCACGGAATCATGACCGATAACGGTTTTCCCACCCAGAATCGTCGCACTGGCATAGATCACCACATGATCCTCGATCGTCGGATGTCGCTTCATATTGCGAATCAGGTTTCCATCTGCATCGGTGGGAAAGCTAAGTGCCCCGAGGGTCACTCCCTGGTAGATTTTCACATGATTCCCAATGTGACAGGTCTCCCCAATCACAACGCCGGTACCGTGATCAATAAAAAAATGATTTCCAATCGTTGCACCAGGATGGATATCTATACCGGTTTCCTTATGTGCCCATTCTGCAAGCATGCGCGGAATGAACGGCACTTGCATCTCATATAACTCGTGCGCCAGTCGATAGACCGTAACGGCATCAAGTCCCGGATAGCAAAAGATGACTTCATCTCGGCTCTTGCAGGCAGGATCTCCGTCAAACGCTGCCTGAACATCTGTTGCCAACACATGCCTTAACTGTGGAATACGCTGAAGAAACTGGATTGCCAAATCCTGTCCCCGAGCCTCGTAATCTTCCTGATTTCCTTCCGCATCCCCAGTGGACTTAACGACCAGATCTTCGTGCTGCAGTGCCCGCGCAATCTGGGTGGTAAGCTTATCATGCAAACCATCAATCAGATCACCAACATGATACGTTACGTTACCAATATGAAGGCCTTCCCGTCGACGATAGCCCGGGTACAGGATTTCCTTGAGGTCATCCAGTGCGGACACCACTGCCTCGTAGCGAGGCAATGGTAGATGTCCCAGGTGATTGATCGTCCCTACTTCGGTGTAGGTGTCCACGATCTGTTCTGTTAGATCAGGAAGCAGTTCTTTACGTCGGAAATCGGAAGCCATGGTTTTCTCTCACACGCAGTTCTGCGATAAGGAGTCAGGTGGGAAACCTGGGAAGTAGAAACAAACGACGACGAGCAGGAAGTCCGGTCAAGCCGGACCCATACAGAGACAAGATAAACTGTCTAAGCGAGGAGTCGTTTGCATAGCTTTATTACCACGGTTTTCTTAGGTCTTCCCCGGCCCAAACAGGAGCCAGTCAACGAGACCATTTCTTCCAACGAAATTCATCCTAGGTAGACAATCGGGCCAGATCAAGGTCCCTGCAGTGGTTTTCGGCCCTGTCGGTTTATCAAGTTAAGGCAAAATCAACTGATCCGGCTTAACAGCTGCCATGTCGGGGCAAGAGTTTACCCGAACTACCTAATCCACCGCTGGATCGGTAAGCCACAGGATTTACTCCTCTTCTTCCTTGACCTTGGATTTCGACATGATTTCCTGCTGCACGTTACCTGGCACCACGTCGTAATGACTGAACTCCATGGAATAACTGCCCTGGCCACCGGTCATGCTCGACAGCGTCCGCGAATAGGTGGCAACCGAGCGTAGTGGGATTTCACAACGCACCGTTTGTAGATTTCCACCGGCTGAGTCCGTCCCCTGAACCCTACCTCCACGACTGGACATATCACTGTAGACATCACCAACATGATCTTCAGGAACTGTAATATCGATTTTGACGACCGGTTCCAGCAGGCTGGGCCTGGCGTCCTGGAAGACATTTCGGAAGGCCATGGAGCCGGCCATTTTGAATGCTGTTTCCGAACTGTCAACAGGATGGTGTTTGCCAAAGTGAACTTCCACGACCACGTCCTGGATCTGGAATCCCGCGATCACCCCTCTTTCCAGTCGATCACGAAATCCCTTTTCCACGGCTGGCATGAAATTGCCTGGAATCACGCCACCCACCACGGAATCCACCCAGAGGAAATTCACCTTCTCGTCATAGTGAAAGGTCTTCATGGAAGCGAATCGTTGCTTGGTCGCAAATTCCTCGATGTCCGTACCCTGTGGCAAAGGCCACATGCGGATATGAACTTCACCAAACTGACCACGACCGCCACTTTGCTTCTTGTGCCGGTACATTCCTTCCGCCGAGGCCTGGATCGTTTCCCGATATGGGATCTTTGGCTCCTTGGTCTCAACTTCCAGCTTGTCACGCCGGATCAATCTTTCCTGGATGACCATGAGATGAAGCTCACTCATTCCGGTCATGACCAGTTCCTTGGTTTGACTATCTCGATCCAGGCGGAAAGTAGGATCTTCTTCAACGACTTTATTCAGGGCGCCTGACAGTTTGGTTTCGTCACCACGGCTCTTGGGAGTCACCGCCAATCCTACCATGGGGGATGGGAACTTGATGTCAGGCAAAGCGGTCTCGCCCAGCACGGACCCGGTATGCAATTCCTCCATCTTGGCAACCGCAACGATTTCTCCTGGTCCTGCGCTCGCAATATTTTCCACCTGGTCAGCCTGCACGCTCACTAGCTGCCCAAACTTGACAGGTTTCCTGGCGGTCGACACGGCCACGCTACTGTCTTTTTTTAGTGTCCCGGAGAAGATCCGTATAAAACTCAGCTTCTGCACGAACGGATCAATACGGGTTTTAAAGATCAAGCCACAAAGATCTCCATCCGAGTCCGGCACGATTTCTACTGGCGACTCTCCAGCACTGGTTCTCGTCTTATCCAGCGGACTTAATCCACACATGACCAGTGCGTCGAGTAATTCCGGAACTCCTACGCCAGTTTTCCCTGAACAACAGAGGATAGGCACCAGGCTTCCCTCCGCAACAGCGCGCACGATCAATCGTCCCAGTTCTTCATCCGTAGGCTGCTGTCCTTCGAAGTAACGTTCCATTACCTCTTCGTCAACTTCGATAATTGATTCAATCAATCCCTGGTGGATTTCTGCAGGATCCATCAATGCGCCATCCACTCCTTCTGGCACCCGCAACGTGCTGATCACGCTACTGAAATCAGGACCGTGTCCGTCAGGCACGTTCATCAGTACACAACGGTTTCCCCACAACTCCTGGATACTGTTGACAACGGCGGGAAAATCAACATTCTCACCGTCGATCTTGTTGATCACCACGATGCGCCCCAATCCAACCTTGCCTGCCTCTTCAAAGACACGACGTGTATTGACCTCGATACCGGATTGAGCGTTCACCACGACCACGGCATTCTCAACACCCTGCATAGCGCCGACGGCCTGGCCGATAAAATCCGGGTACCCGGGGGTATCGATCACATTGAATTGCTTGCCACTATGCTTGAAATGAACCAAGCTGGCCTCGATAGAATAGTTGTGATTCTTCTCTTCCTCATCAAAATCACAAATGCTTGTGCCATTATCGACACTGGGAGTACCGCTCACGGTGCCGGTCGAAACCAGTAGATAGTCGACCAGAGTAGTCTTACCCGAAGAACCATGTCCACCAAACGCGATATTACGAATGTCCGCCACGTTTCCACTAGCCATGCTGACCGTTCCTTTTAAATCATTTCACCGATTCATATCCTTGGATTGGATCATTACTGGACACCCCAAGGATCCAGAAAACAACAGTTATCTTACCACTTAAACTGACCGAATGCCTAGCATCCGAACGCTCAAAACATCCATTCATGAGGTGCCTTGAGCAGCCTCCAGGGCTGCCGACAGCGCTAATTGACCCTCGTACAGGGTGCGTCCAATAATGCATCCTGCCAGCTTCAATCCTGCTAATTCTCGCACATCTTCGCGCGTCGTAACACCACCGGACGCAATCAACGGAAAACCGCTCGCCTGTGCCATCTCCTGCATGGCAGGAAGATTAGGACCTGCCATCATGCCATCTTTCGCAATGTCCGTGTAGACAATGGCTGCAATCGGTTCACCCTCAAACTGTCGGGCCAATGCAACCGCCGAGATCTCGCTGGTTTCCAACCAGCCATCCGTTGCCACGCAACCATTGCGAGCATCCAGTCCCAGGACAATACGATTCGGGTACTCGCGACAAATCGCCCGAAACCAATCAGGATCTTTTAACGCCCTGGTACCGATGACGACCCGGTTAACACCAATCTCGAACAATTCCACGATGGTATCCCGATCTCTAATACCGCCACCTAGCTGGCAGGGCACGCCCACTTCCTGTACGACTGCCTCGACGGCATCTCGGTTTGCCCAATGGCCATCACGCGCACCATCAAGGTCTACGAGGTGCAGTTGTTGCGCGCCCTCCGATATCCAGCGGCGAGCTACGGCAGTTGGATCATCACCAAAAACTGTTTCGCGACTATAATCACCTTGCTGCAAACGAACACACTTGCCGTTTCGTAAATCAATCGCTGGCCAAATATCCATCAGAAGAGTCGCCTGCGCCCCCTTGAATTCGGTCTCAGAAGAAACAGGCAATATGCCAAACAACAAAGCTGTTGACAAGTCCCGGCAAGGGCTTTAAGTCGCACCGACAGGAGGGGATAAGTAAAGCGATGGACCCTGGCCGCAGCCTCTGCACTATGCAAGCCGGGCAAAGTTTTCCAGGATCTGCAAACCCACGCGTTGGCTTTTCTCTGGATGGAACTGAGTAGCAAATAACTGGCCACGCCAGGCCATGGCACAAAATGGACCTCCATAATCTGCTTCCACAGCCACTACTTCCGGGTCCCGTGGAGCCACGTAATAGGAGTGGACAAAGTACAGGTGATCTCCCGATGAAATCCCCTTCAGGATTGGCACATCCTTGCGCAACTGAAGTTCGTTCCACCCCATATGCGGTACCTTCAGGGGAGGTGGCACATCAAAACGCCGGACTTCCCCTTCCAGGATCCCCAGTCCTGCACATTCACTTCCCTCGTAACTTCGTTCAAACAGGAGTTGCAACCCGAGACAAATACCTAGAAATGGACGGTCTTGGTCAATCCAGTCCCGGATAGGGTCCACGAAACCACGCTCGGTTAATTCCTGCATGGCATCGCCAAAAGCACCAACACCTGGCAATACGATTTTAGTCGCCTGTGACAATTGATCCGGGTCAGAAACTATCTGGGCCTCATGCCCGATTTTCTCGAAGCCCTTTTGTACGCTTCTCAAATTGCCCATCTGGTAATCAATGATTGCAATCAACGTACTGATCTCCCCTATGTCTGCCTGCAACTTGCCGCTTTGCCCTGTAGATGATAACAGGTACCGATCTCGAGTATTTTAACATCAAGAGGTTCACTACAAGACCTGTTCCTGAAAAGGTACTGGAACGCTAATGCGACGGTCTCAT
>JAZADA010000060.1:0-8022 GCA_036124135.1 Planctomycetota bacterium
GCCCTGCAAAGAAATAACGCCCGCTCGTTTTACCAGCGCGGATCACGGAATGGCTTCTCGTCGCGATACCCCTGGATACTCTCACGAAGCTGCTGCTCCAGGCTATCGAGTTGACTTTCACGGGCCATGGATAAGGCGCTACTTGCCACGTTAATCGCCTTGGTAAACTGCTGGTTCTCGGCCAGGGCGACCGCCAGCGTGTGCAGGCAATATACATCACGGGCCTCGGTCAATTCCACGCAACGGCTGGCCAGCACCAGTGCCTCAGATCCATTGCGTAGTGCATCCTGTGGAGATGCAGCCAACAACCATGCCAGCTTCCTGGCTATGATTGGTTCAGCCATCGTATGTTCGTTCCGCTGCTGGGCATCCCTCAAGTAACGAATTGCCCTGGCAGGATCGTTGCGTTGCTCGGCGATCTCAGCCATACCCATGTAAGGCTGGATTTTTTTCGCGTCCAGTCGCAGGGCCTCACGGTAATGATGCTGAGCCTTTTCCATCTGCCCCTGGTCCAGGTAGTCACTGGCGATCTGGTTGTGTGCCATCGCGTTTTCCGGCAACAGCTCGAGCGCTCGCTGGTTAAGTGTAAAACCTGATTTCCAGTAACTGACCTGCGGGTAACTCATTACCACACAGGGCACCAACACGGCCGCTGCCGTCCATCCCTGCACCAGGAGTCGTCGCCTGCGATCCCGGGGCTGAAGCCAACGTATAAAATCGGCGATTCCCCAGGCCAATGCCACATAAATCCCAATCAGCGGCACGTAGGTATAGCGATCTGCCATGGCCTGCCCACCCACCTGCACCAGTCCAATCACCGGTACGAGTGTCCCGAGGTACCAGCACCAGCCGACCAGCAGGTAAGGGCGACGCCGCAGCTGCCAAACACAAATACCACTCAAAACCGCAAGCACGAGACCCGAGATACCCACCTGGAACATGTCCAGGGAATCCGGATAAGGATAAAAGAAAGTCAGGTCATGAGGCAAAAACATTTTACGGAGATACGTCGCGTAACTCACGATGGCGTTTCCCAGTCGTGTTACCACGGGATACCCTTCAAACGTTCCCACCGCCTGCTCCTCGACCTGGATCAGGAACGTAAACAGGCTGGCGATCAACGACAGGGCCAGCAAAGGCAGTTTTTCGCCGATGAGGTATCCGAGGCTTCGCGAGGGCGTCGTTGATCCGGGCACAGCAAGTCGCTCCCAGCGTCTCAACGGCCAACCATCGAGCAGCAACAGTGCACAGGGCAGCGTAACAACCATCGGTTTACTCATCAGGCCACAGGCCAGTAGTAGTGCGATCCAACCATAGGCACGCCAGCCACCAGTTCTCGCATACCCCACGTAGGCAGACAGGGTCAACAACCAGAACAGGGTACTGAGAACATCACGACGTTCACTGACCCAGGCCACCGACTCCACGCTTAACGGGTGCCATCCAAAGAGGGCTGCCACGAGAAAGCTAGGAAACAGGGCGCCTGTCATTTTCCTCAGCACCACGAACAGCAGCACGGTGTTGGCCACATGAAACCAGGCGTTGACCAGGTGATGCATTCCCGCGTCCAGCTGAAACAACTGGCAATCCAACTGGTGAGAAAGCCAGGTGAGCGGATGCCATTGTCCGGGCCCATGCAACGTAAAGGCCCACACGGCATTATCCACGGTCAGGCCCGATTGCACGTATTCGTTGTTATAGACGTAATCCGGGTCGTCCAGTTTAATGAATTCAAAGACACTGACCTGGGCATAAAGCACCAACGTCACGACCGCCAGGATCACGGAGAGGGTAAAAACATCCTGTCGTTGGAGCTGGCGTTTCTTTTTCTTTTTTGCCACCGCGACTATCCTTCTGCCGTGGCTGCCGCGTAATTCGCGTCAAACCAGGCAAGTGTTTCGCGTATCCCATCTTCCAGGGAAGTTGCCGGCTGCCAACCGATTGATTCGCGCACGCGCTCATTGGAAAATGTTTTTACCAGGGCACCATCCGGCTTGGTCCGATCCAGGACCAGTTCTCCCTCGAAGCCAACAATTCCCTTGATCAACAGGGCCAGTTCCATGATGCTTAACCCACCGCCGGTGCTGATATTCAGGGGCTCCACGTCATCGTAGGATTCCGCCGCCTGTACCATGGCCGCCACCGCATCTCGCACGAACAACCACTCTCGCACCGGCTTCCCGGTACCCCAGATCGTGACATCTGCCGCCCCCGTCCGCTTCGCATCATAAAACTTTCTCAGCAATGCCGCCAAGCCATGCGACCGATCGGGGTGAAAATGTTCCCGAGGCCCGAAAAGATTTGTCATCAGCAGGTGAATAGATTTGAATTGGTACTGTCGCTCATAGCACCAACCCTGGACGACCTGTGATTTCTTGGTGAAGCCATAATTGACGACTGTTTCATGCAAGGGACCGGACCAGTAATCGGCCTCGCTCAGAACACCATCCACGTATCCCGGGTAGGAACAGGCTGCCACGACGTTAACATACTTGGCCACACCGGCTTCATGGGCGGCATGCATCGCGTTAAGTCCCAGCCGCATATTATCGAAAAAGATGTCGGCTGGATGACTCCGCTGATAACCCAGGCCTCCCTGCCGTGCCGCGCAATTAAAGACCACCTCGCTGGGATGCTCCACAAAGAAACGCTGCATGTTTCCCAGTTCACGAAAATCCCAACCGTCCGCAGTTCGCGGCACCACCGGTTCACACCCCAACTCCTGCAGGTGATCCACCAGGTGGCTACCGAGAAAGCCGCCGCCACCTAAAACAGCCACGCGGCAATTTCCCCAGTCAATTGTCATCGCATCTCTTTCCTAAACATTCAACCATGGACTGGTGACATCAATCGCATCGACCACGCGAATCAATTCCGAGATACCCTCGTCAAGCGTGACCGTCGTCTCGTACCCGATCTCCTGGATCTTCTTGTAGGAAACCTCGTAATCTCGTTGATCCGGATCCGTGCCGACCTCGGCGTAATGCAGGTAGAAAGGAATCCGTTCGCGGATGGCATTGGCGATATCTTCCTTGGTGTAATTCAGCGATTCGTGGCCGACGTTATACGAATTATTCTTCATCGCATCATAGTTCTCGAGTGAAAACTGGATCGCCTTCCCCATGTCACGAACATGAATAAACGTACGCCGAAACCCACGCTCGTAAACAATCAACTGCTTGTTCACCACGGCCTGGTGAACAAAATCATTGACCAGGAGGTCCAATCGCATACGGGGTGACGCACCAAAGGCGGTCGCAAATCGCAACACGGTACCACCAGCGGTATCCATCACGATCTCCTCTCCCTGGGTTTTCGTGATCGCGTAAAACGAAACCGGGTTCAGGGGGCTCTCTTCCGTGCAAATCGTATCCAGCTTGCCGTAGTTGCTACCGGTCGAGGCGAACACCAGCGGCTGGTTGTCTGCAACGGCTTCTGCCACATTACGCGTTCCCTGGACGTTGGTATTCTCAGCAACTTCTGGATACTTGAGGCAGGCCGGAAAGCCAACAATGGCCGCCAGGTGAACCACGGCATCCACTTCACCAACACATCGCTGGACTGTTTCCTGATCGCTCACATCACCCTTGATGAACTCGAAACCGGGGCAGGAAAAATGGGGCAACAACGTCTGTCCCCCATAGCGGAGGTTATCCAACACCGTGACCTCGTATCCGGACGACAACAACTGGGGAATCAACACGGATCCCACGTATCCAGCACCACCCGTGACCAATACTTTCATGATTCAACCTCTAAGTCGTTTATTTTAAACCCAGCCGAAAACAGGTAATGTCCCTGAGCAGGGCAATTCCATCGAAAACAACATTCACACATGTCTCGCCACCCTGGCGGGCATCGGTCGTGATCGGTACATCAACCACTCGCAGTCCTTTCCTTAACGCCTTGATCGGTATTTCTACCTCGTAGGAATAGTTATCACTCTTGATGTCAATCAACTCCGCTGCCTCTCGAGTCCATGCTTTCATCCCGGCCTGCACATCGGTCATTCGATGGCAATAGAGCAGGGAAGCATAAAAACTGGCAAACTTGTTGCCCCAGCGACGGAAGGTTGGCGTACTACCAGCTCGACGAATCGACCCGGCAGCAAAACGAGTTCCCAGGGTCACATCCGCCTGTCCTTCTTCAATCGGTGCAACCAGGGCTGGCAAATCACTCGGTAAAAACTGGAGGTCTGCATCGATCTGTGCCATCACATCACCACGCGCCTCGGCAATTCCTGTTCGAATTGCGTGCCCCTTCCCGCGGTCATCATGGTTACGAACGTAACGCAACAAGCTAAAGGTTTCCGTCAATGCTTCCACCACCTGTTGCGTATCATCAGTCCCTCCATCCACTACCAGCAACTCACAATTCTCGGGGTAGACCTCGAAAATCTGTTGTACGCAGTTCCCAATCGTATCCTGCTCATTGAAGGCTGCAACGATCACGGTCAATCGTGGCCGACTCTCAGGACCTCCTGCTTGATCACTCACCGAGCGCCTCACTCACAAATGTCTTGATTTCATCCCAGGAATCCGGCACCGAACAGATCTTTTCTAGTTTATCCGTGGCCACTTCATAAACCTGGACCGCCGACTCCAGCGATTCCTGCTGAGACGAGGCCGTGGGAACCAGTTCCATGATACGGCTAAACTCAATGCTCGTGCGGCCGCAGACATTGAAAACCTGGTTATCTACATCCGCCTCCAGTAACTGGAACAGTACGCGGCCCACGTTCGCGGTATTCATAAAAGGCAAGCGACTGGTTGGATCAATCCAAAGTGGCTGATTATTTATTATGTCGTAGACAGGTCCTTTTTTCAATCCAGATCCAATCATCTGGCCCAGTCGCAACACCAGGAATTTCGGGCAAGTGCGCATCACGCACAACTCCGCCTGCCGCTTGTGAAACCCATAGGCCCCCAATGCCAATGGATCAATCACTGTCTCTTCTCGAGTCTCCCGGGAGGACCCGGTATCGTTGTAGACATCCACCGTGGACAGGAACACGTAACGCCCGTATTCAAAATCAAAAAGCGAATGGTAAACCGGTACCAGGCTGGCCTCGAAGTCGAACCACGGATCCTGTTCGGCGCGAAACCGACTGGCATTTCCGTTGGCGTTAATCACCACGTCAAAGCGGGCCCCGGACAACCCGGCAACTTCCGCTCGCCCTGCTACCGTAACATCCCAGCCTGCCTCGCGCGCTGCCGTCGCCACGCCAGAGCCGACAAAGCCGCGACCACCGAGAATAAGGCACGTACCAGTAATGAATCGGCTCCCGGAAATCATGGGGATTGTTTTAACGAGCGTTGATCTTATCGACCTGCTGCGAACGACGCAACATCGACCGCAACCCTTCCCAATAGCCTCCAACCATTGCGTTAGCACGGCCAGCCAACTATCTTAAGGCCGTTGTCCAGCTCCCCCTTTAGCAGGGCGTCAAACCACACTTATTACCACTCACCCGGAGTTTCCCATGAACCGACTACTTCGCATCTGTGCCCTTGGCTTCCTGCTACCTGGCTTTCTCGCAACGGCCCAGGCTGAACACCGCATCATGGTCCAGGGAAACAACAAGCTCGCCCTGGTGAACAAGAAGGGCCAGATTGAATGGCAAATGAAGTGGGGGGGCATCCACGATATCCATGTACTTCCCAGCGGGAACATCATGGTCCAGGAACGCAATCGTAAGATCGTCGAAATCGATCCCGGCACCAAGAAGGTCGTCTGGTCCTACGACTCGACCCAGGAAAACGGTAACCAGGGGAAACGTATCGAGGTGCATGCCTTTCAGCCGCTGGCCAATGGCCACATCATGATCGCCGAATCCGGAGCTGGCCGAATCATCGAGATCGACCGACAGGGAAAAATCCATCACCAGATCAAGCTCAAGGTAAATAAGCCTCACCCGCATCGCGACACACGACTGGCCCGGAAACTGGCTAACGGCCACTACCTCGTTTGCCACGAAGGGGATGGTGCCATCCGGGAATACGATCATGACGGAAAGGTCGTCTGGGAATACGAAGTACCGCTCTTTGGTAGATCACCGAGGGGGGGACACGGACCCGAAGCCTTCGGCAACCAGGCCTTCGGTGCCGTCCGCCTACCCAATGGAAACACGCTGATCGCCACGGGCAACGGGCACAGCGTCCTGGAGGTCACCCGGGAAAAGAAAATCGTCTGGAAAATCGAGCAGAACGATCTTCCCGGGATCACCCTGGCCTGGGTTACGACACTGGAAGTACTGGCCAACGGAAACTATGTCATCGGTAACTGTCACGCCGGGCCCAAGAACCCACTGGTCATTGAAATCGAACCCAAGACCAAGAAGGTTGTCTGGACACTCGACAAGTTCGACGTCTTCGGCAACTCGGTCCCCAACACGCAGCTACTCGATACGGGCAAACCAACCATCCGTTAACCCTGGAACGCAACCCGATGCGATCACGACAACACTCTCTCCTCGCAATAACACTGGTCTCCAGCGTCCTGACGTTGGCCTCGGCCCTCACGGCCGCCGAACCTGATCAGCAAAAACGAGTCCAGGTTTTCATCCTGGCCGGCCAATCGAACATGCAGGGCGTGGGACGTGTGACTGCTGACCCTGCACGCAATGGCGGACAGGGGTCCCTGGAATACCTGGTCAAGAACCCGGCAACGGCTAAACGCTTCCAGCACACGGTCGACGCGCAGGGAAAATGGATCGTACGAGATGATGTCTGGATCTGGTACCTGGGTCGAGAGGGCGGATTGAGTGTCGGCTATGGAGCTAAGCCTCAGCACATTGGCCCCGAGTTTCAATTTGGCCATGTGATGGGTCAGCACCTGCAGGAACCGGTCCTGATCATTAAAACAGCCTGGGGAGGTAAGAGCCTGGTCAAGGATTTTCGTCCTCCCAGTGCCGGTGGACAGGTGGGACCGTACTACACGGAAATGCTCATGCACATTCGCTCGGTACTGGCGAACCTGAAACAACATGTTCCCGGCTACCAGGGACAGGGCTATCAGCTCGCCGGTTTCGGCTGGCACCAGGGATGGAATGACGGCCTGAAAATGGATGCTGTCCGGGAATACGAACAAAACATGGTGCACTTGATCCATGACCTGCGTAAAACGCTCGGGGTCAAGGATCTGCCGGTGGTCATCGCCAACAGCGGTTTCGGGGGCCGCAAGCAAAAGGTCGACCGACGCCTGGCACTTATCAAGGCCCAGGCTGCTGTTGCCCAACGCAAGGAACTCCAGGAAACGGTCATTACCGTCGAAACACGAGATTTCTTTCGTCCTCCGGAAGTTTCGCCCAGCCGCCAGGGATATCATTGGAATGGCAACGCCGAAACCTATTTCCTTATCGGAGATGCCATGGGCGAGGCCATGAAAAAGTTGCTGTCCAGCAACTGAACTGGCCGTCTCTTCTCGGGGTCACGGGTCATCTGCTAGAATGACCGTTCGGCTGATTCCACATTCCTTCCTGTCGCGACGAAATCATGGCAAAAAAACGCAAGCGTCGCATTTCACGTGCCCGGATCCGGAAATTCAGGATCCTGATGCTGCTGATGACTGCACTGGCCTGTATGACGATCTGGATCGTAGGCATGAGTATCAAGAACAGTATGCCTGTTTACGTCCAGGAACCTGGACATGAGTTAACTGGGCACCGCTACCTCCACGACAACCTCTATGGCTGGAAGAACATTCCTGGCTGGCAAGCCACCACGATCAATCAACCGCTCTCCATCAATTCCAGGGGGCTGCGTGACCGCGAATACCCCTACCAGAAACCTCCTGGCACCAAACGTATCCTGGTGCTGGGCGACTCTTACACCTGGGGCTACGGAGTAGCGAACGAGGAAATCTATACTGAAGTTCTCGAAGAAACTCTGCAGCAGAAGTACCCCCATTACGAGGTCATTAACGGAGGAGTTTCCGGCTGGGGCACTGATCAGCAATACCTGTTCCTGATCAACGAGGGCCTAAAGTACTCGCCCGACCTGGTGATTGTTGCGCACTTCTTCA
>JAZADA010000061.1:0-6650 GCA_036124135.1 Planctomycetota bacterium
CACCATGCTCAATGACCCGGGCGTTGAATTTCGTCGTGATGCCGTTGCCCATCTGCTTAACCAGGCCGAGGGGTTGTTTGCCGGGAAAGATCCCGCGCAAACGCAATTGCTCCAACAGGTGATTTATCAGCAAACGCTTACCGCGGCCCGCGATGATGACCAGATCAAGGTGATTGTCGAGAAGTTGAAGAAGCTGGGTGTGAAGGTTGACTTGCCACGCCATTTTGGTTTCCTGATGAACTGGAAGGTTGTTGGTCCGTTCAACAACAAGGACCGGAAAGGTTTCGCAGTTGCTTATCCACCCGAAAAAGAGTTAAACCTGGCAGCCCAGTACGATGGCCAGGAAGGGCCGGTCAAGTGGCAGCCTTACCAGACAACCGATGACTATGGCATGGTGAATATCAATGAGCCCTATGGCATGTTGAAGGAAGTCCTGGCCTATGCCGTGACTGATTTTGACAGCAGCGTGGATCAGCAGGTGGAGTTGCGGCTGGGATGTAAAAATGCCTGGAAGGTCTGGTTGAACGGGGAATTGCTTTTCCAACGCGATGAATATCATCGTAGAATGCGGCTGGACCAGTATCGCTTGAAGGCCAATCTCAAGAAGGGGCGTAACGTGATCATGTTGAAGTTATGCCAGAACGAACAGATGCAGAGCTGGACCAAGGAATGGCAATTCCAGTTGCGTGTTTGTGATGCCACGGGAACGGCGATCCTGTCCACGGGGCGACCGGCCAGCGGCGGAAAGGGCAAGTAAGCTCCTGCACGGCCTGTCTGGAATCAATCATCTTCAATACAACAGAGACTTGAAATAAAGATACAAAAGGGAATGTCATGAATAAGCATCAACAGGTTGCCTGGATACTGGCGGGAATGCTGGTTTGCATTTGCGGAGGCGCCGACTGGAGACAGTTTCGCGGGCCGGGTGGAAGAGGTGTTTCGACGGAGACCAACCTGCCGACGAAATGGTCTGAAAAGGAAAATATCGCCTGGAAAGCAGCGCTCCCTGGGCGCGGCCTGTCTGGTCCGATCGTGATCGGTGATCGCGTCGTGGTGACGGCCTCCTCGGGATACCGGCAAGATCGACTACATGTCTTCTGCTTCGATGCCAAGACCGGCAAGCAACGCTGGCACCGACGGTTCTGGTCCACGGGTCGAACGATGACCCACGGCAAAATTTGTCCCGCGGCACCGACCCCGGTGAGTGATGGTAAACAGATTTTTGCAACCTTCTCGACCAACGATGTGGTTTGCCTGGACCTGGAAGGTAACCTGAAATGGTTGCGTGGCCTGACCCACGACTATCCCAATGCCAGCAACAGCCTGGGAATGGCCTCTTCACCCGTCGTGGTCGGTGATACGTTTGTTTACCAGTTGGAGAATGATAGCCAATCATTGGCTGTCGGTCTCAACGTGGAGACCGGCAAGAATCGCTGGTTGATCGATCGACCGAAAAAGGCCAGCTGGACTTCGCCAGTGGTCCTGCCCGGCGGCGACGGTGAGGAAGAAGTACTGGTATTGCAGTCGGGTAGTGGATTGCATGCCTATAACCCGACTTCGGGAGATCCGCTCTGGAAATTTGAAAAGGGTTGCTCTACGATCCCTTCCAGTACGCTTGGTGGTAACCTGATTATAGCGCCATCGAATGGATTAACAGCCTTGCAACCGGTTTCCATCGGTAGCGAACCGGAAACCGTTTGGCAGAATAATCGACTGGCCCCGGCGACGGCCAGTCCCCTGGTGTACCAGGATCATGTTTACACCGTGAATAACGTGGGCGTGGTCAAATGTGCGTCTTTGAAAGATGGTGAACTGGTTTGGCAATTAAGGATCAAGGGACCGTTTAGCGGTACTCCGGTAGCCGCTGATGGCCACCTTTATTTCTTCAATGAGAAGGGATTGGGGCAGGTTATCAAAACCGGTGAAAAGGGAGAGCTTGTTGGCAGTGGTGACCTGGGAGAAGTGATCCTCTGCTCACCAGCGATTGCCCAGGGAGCAATTTACGTCCGCAGTGATGGCCATCTCTGGAAGATTGCCAAGTAGTCAGCCGATAAGTCATTAGGGAGTGTGGCAGAAGCGACGATATCATCCCCTGGTATGGATGGGACGATTTGTAGAACGGTCGAGGAGTAATTTTAGCATGCTGACGATTTTCTCGGATCAATCACGACGCGGGAAGCCTGGCGCCACGCGCCGCGAGTTGCTCAGGATTGGTACAGCAGGTCTTGGTGGGCTTTCCCTGGCGAACTTGTTGGCCCTGCGCTCCCACGCTTCCCAGGCCCCGGCTGCTTTTCGAGACAAGTCGATCGTGGTCCTTAACCTGCAGGGTGGGCCGACACAATTTGAAACGTTCGATCCGAACATGCAGGCCCCGGATGAAATTCGCAGTATCACAGGGGAACGTAAGACCTCCCTCCCGGGAGTTACCTTCGGGGGGACGCTGCCAAAGCTGGCTTCCCTGGCAGATCGCATGGCCGTGATTCGTTCCTATCGCCATGGAATTTCCAGTCATGGACCGGCAGCTTACCATGTCATGGCCGGAGGGAATCCCAGCGGCGCCATGATGGGTGCGCTCTACGCCAACGCGGCAGGACTGAGTAACCCACAGACCGGGATGCCCCGTAACGTGCTGGTGACCTCGTTGGCCATTGATCAGAAATACAAGGAACTGTACCGCAGCGTCGACCGTGTTTCACAGACCGGTACGCTCTCTCCCAGTTACAAACCGTTTGACCTGGGAGCCGGTGGCGAGTTGATTGATAACATGCGACTGAAGCTGAAGGGAGATCGGTTATCCGATCGTCGTTCCCTGTTACAGTCCCTGGATGCATTTCGCCAACGCGTGGATGCGACCGATGCCCTGGCGGGAGCCAACACCTTCGAACAGCAGGCTTTTGACGTATTGATGCGGGGCGTTTCAGGAGCCTTTGATCTTTCCCGGGAAGATCCGCGAACGCTGGAAAGTTACGATACGGCTCAGATGGAGCCGACGGACGCAGTCAAAAAACGCAATTCGTATGCCAAGCAGTTTTCACCGGTTGCCCTGGGCAAGCAGATGTTACTGGCCCGACGCCTGGTGGAAGCAGGCTGCGGTTTCGTAACCGTTACCTGTGGTGGCTGGGATATGCACGGTGGCGGTAAAGAGTTCACGATGGCGGATGGCCTGTCGAGCCTGGTGCCGGCTGTCGACAAGGCCGCAGCAGCATTTATCGAGGATATCGAGCAACGGGGCCTGTCCGACAAGGTACTGCTGGTGATTACCGGGGAGTTCGGTCGAACACCGCGTATCAATAAAAACGGCGGCCGCGACCACTGGGGCAATCTTTGTACCCTCGCCTTCGTGGGAGGTGGTTTAAAAATGGGGCAGGTCATTGGCCGGTCTGATCGCACGGGAAGCCAACCTGCCTCCGATCCCATCAGCAGTGGCCAGGTACTGGCGACGCTGATGAATGTTCTCTTTGACCTGGGTGAACTGCGGCTCATGACCGGTATTCCCCGAGAAGTGGAGCAGATCATCAGTTCTGGTAAACGGATTGAACCGCTCTTCAGCTAGCCGAATGATTCATCAATGGGCCTGGCTGTATTTTTCCCGCAGTAATTGTGCAGCGGCAACCTCGTGCTTCAGTTTCAAGTAGACTTCGTCAATGCTGACCTGCGCCGCGGATCCAGGAGCGAAGCCACAATCGGGGTTGAGGGTGATGCGTTCCGGGGCAATGTACTGCAAGGCTTGTTCGACACGAGCCACGATGGTTTCCGCGGTATCGACTTCACCAGGTTGACAACTCACGCAGCCCAGTCCCAGTTCGATGTGTTCCGGCAGTTCCGAGAGCACGGACATTTCACCAGCTCCAGGCGATGTGAATTCCATCGTGATGTGTTGAACAGCCAGCCGTTTCAGGGCTGGCAGGATCGTTTCATAGCCCCCTTGGAACTGGGCTTCCCCGCGTGCCCGTGCCCCCGCTCGGCGGCAAAGGTGGACTGCCAGCTTGACCCCCTCTATCCCGTCGACCAGTTGGTTGTTCATGGCCACGGCAAAATCAGTCGCCTGCTCAGGATTATCGTACTGGGCTCTTACCTGCGGGTCGACGAACAGGCACAGGTGCGGGTCATCGATCTGGATGATGGTAACGCCTTCGTCCCGGAGCAGCTTGATTTCCTCTCTCAGGATGGGAACGCAGTCCTCGATGAATGATTCCCGCGTGGGATAAGCCTGTGCAGAAAGCTCTGCATCCCACATGCGTTCTCCCAGTAGTGCCGGCGCAGGTAACGTGGCCTTGATGGCTCGACCGGTCAGTTGCTTCAGGAAGGAAACTTCCTGGGCAATGAATCCAGGTTGCCTGGGACTGAGCTTGTCGACGACGATGGTCCAGGGGCGTCCATCTGCCGGGTTTTGACTCAACTGGAAACCGTGAGCCAATTCCGCGATCACCCCGATGTACGATTTGCGCCACCATTCTCCATCCGAGAGGACATCCAGGCCGGCGGCTTCCTGCAAGGCAACCACGTAGCGAATACTGGACCCCAGCAGTCGTCGGTATTCTTCTTCCGAATAGGAATCGGCCTGTTGCATTAACTCCTGTACGAAGGCGGGCCTGGGCATCGACCCGATAATGGAAGCAGGGAACAAAGGTAACGTGCTCATCACTTACTTCTCCAGGTGCTTGCTGACCCAATGTTCACGGGCATAGTCAAAATCCTGCTGGGTATCAATTTCGATGTAGCCACCCGGTGTATCCACGTGCACCATCGGAACCTGTTGTTCGATCATTTCCTGCAGGAGCAGTATCTTGTAGGCTTTTTCAAACGATACCGCCTCTCGCCACGGTTTGCCAGTGAATTGTTGCTGACAGCGATGGTAATGTTCACGCAGGCTGGCCGCGCCGGCTGCCGAGAAGCGGGCAACTCCGATGTATTCTCCATGAGCCTCGGATTCGGGGATGTCCCGGTGAATCGAGGCCACGCGGTCTCCTTCTACGGTTATTTTTTCTGCGTCGTCCGAGGGGTGCTCGCTGCGTGTTTCATAGCGCTGTAGCCATTCGGTATCGGTGACCAGGGCAATATCCTGGTCATTTTCCAGCAGTGCCTTGATGGCACGGGAGGTAAACAGGATGTCGCTGTAACAGCAAATGAAAGGTTCATCCATCAGGTCTTCTGCGTAGAAGAGGGATGCCAGGATATTGTTGTTTTGCCAGTTATCGTTGTGACGAAAAGTGAACTGCGGATATTCCTGCTGTACCTTCTCAATCCGGTAACCCCCAATGAAACAGATATCCTGGATGCCGTTTTCGTGAAAGGCCTGGAGGGTCCAGTCAAGAATGCGTTGCCCGCTCACGGTAGCAAAACACTTGGGGGAATCAGCCGTTGTTGGCATCAGCCGAGATCCTCGTCCGGCGCCGATGATGATGGCTCTCATGATTCAGATTCCTTGTCTGTCGTGGGAGTGGGTTCCGCTACGGGGACCGCGTTCCAGCGAGGAATGAGTAGTAGTCCCGCAGCCAGTACGAAACAGGCCAGGATACGGAATACCAGGGTCCAGTCGGTGATGTCGTCATCAGAGGTCAGGAGCGCTGGTAGGTATCCCCCCAGGGCTGCCCCGATGGAGCCAATACCATTGATCAAGCCGGCAGCGGTACCAGAACCTTTTTGGCTTCCAAAATCGATCGCAGCGGTTGCCGAGATGAGTGAGTCCGGTGCAAACAAGAGGAAACCGATACCAAGCAGGCCCGCTCCCAAAGCGATCCGATTGGCCGGCAGACCATTGAAGAAGAACAACAGGACCGCCAGCAACAGGAAAAAGATGACACAAACGGGCATCCGACGAGAGCGAAAAACCATGTCGGAAAGAAATCCTCCGCAAATCACGCCCAGGGGTCCGGCTAACTCAAACATCCCAGAAAGAAATCCACTTTCCGTGGTATCGGTTCCCAGTTTCTCATTCAGGTATAACGGGGCCCAGAAGAGAATCATGTAACGCGTGGGCTTGAGGAAAAAATAAACAGCCGCCAGGTGCAATACGACTGGATTGCGATAGGGTGAAATCGTGGGTTGATCGTTCTCCGTTTCCTCGTCCGACGTCATCGATTGTGTCGCGGGACCAGGATGGTCATTAACAGGAATGGGAAGGTGGTCGGAGAAATCTTCCGGTCGGTTGCGTTGCAACATGATGAAAAGAATCCAGATGACTCCCAGTGTGGCCGCCGGGACCCAGAAGGCATAGCGCCAGTCACCATAGTATTGGGCAGCCCAACCAGCATAGGTGGAAGCAATCAGCCCTCCCACGGCGTAATTACTACACCAGAATCCCAGGACGCGGCCTCGTTCTCGTTGGTTAAAGAAATTGCCAATGTTCTTGGTAAGAGGCGCCCAGCCAGTTGATTGGGCCAGGCCCTGGATGAATAGCACGACTCCCAGCAAAACGGTGATCGTGGAAGCCCCCGCCACGACAGCCATCACGATCGAGACAAACATGCCGGTCAATACCACGCGACGTGTTCCTACCCGATCCGCGGTGATGCCCCAGATAAATTGACCGATTGCATAGGCGACCAGGTAAGCCAGGTCGATGTAGCCCATCGTGGATTTACTGATACCCCAGACTTCTTCCTTGCGTAACTCAATCTTGGCAACAGCGAAGGCCTTGCGGGTCAGGT
>JAZADA010000062.1:0-17654 GCA_036124135.1 Planctomycetota bacterium
CGGTGCAGGAAGTTCCTGAGCCGGGACCGCCGCGGGCTTCGTTTCAGCAGGTTTCGTTTCAGCAGGTTTCGTTTCAGCGGGCTTCGTTTCAGCGGGCTTCGTTTCAGCAGGCTTCGTTTCAGCGGGCTTCGTTTCAGCAGGCTTCGTTTCAGCAGCCTTTGTTTCCGCGGGCTTCGTTTCAGCGGGCTTCGTTTCAGCAGGCTTCGTTTCCGAAGTGACAGGCTTTTTCAAGACGGTCGCAGGCTTTACTCCTGGCTGAACGGTGAGCTCTGGCGCAGCCACTGTGGGCTGTCCCAGAGGCACCTTCATCAGGACCACGCGTGGGCGATATTCCACACGGGTCTCGGCAACCCACTTGGAAACTGTCCGCGGGACCTGTACGACGCGCGTTTCTTTCACCATCCGACACACGCGGACAGGTTTCGATTCGACTTGTTCATGGTATTCAATCCGTCGCGTAACTACCGGAATTTTGCGAACATGTTCTTCGCGATCCCATAGCTGCACCTGGACCGGAATCTTATTGGTCACGTATTCAACGACCGGTTTCGTCACCGTATACGGTATGCGTTTCACCTCTTCAAAGGGCTTCCAGCGTTTCACGGTGACAGGCACATCTTTGGTGACTACTTCTTCTTCATAGGTAGTCACCTGCACCGGATGCTCTTCGGTAATCACTTTAGCCACGCGATGCGTGACTGGAACTTCGGTGGCTACCACGTTTGGCACATATTGCCGATGGGTGCGGTAGGTGCCAGCAGCCTGTGTTGAAAGCCAGTGAAATCCTCCGCGATTCCACGTCGCCTGGCCCGTGACAGGATCTGTCACGTAGCTACCGGGGATCCATCGCAAACGGTTCCTGACTGCTCCCGGATGGTAAACCGACTGGTTCACATAATTCCCTTGATCCACGTATTGTGTCTGCATGGTCGTCACGGGTTGATAAGTCGTATAACTACGTGGCTGCATCACTGTCTTGGTCACTGGTTTTCGCACCACGGTGCGCTGGACTCGACTGGAAGTCTCCTCCACGGGACGCATTACAACCCGACGATGTTCACGGTACTGCACGTTAGTCTCGTAACGTACTCGTTGCTGCTGTTCTTCACGGTATTGCGTTTCCCAACGGGGTCGCATCACCTGGTACTTTTCTTCCCGGTATTCAGTTTCGACGATCGGTTTGGCAACTCGATATCGTCGTTCCTGTGTTTCCGTAGTCCACTGGGGACGATAGGTAGTCACTTCGCGCTGATCATGAACCGTTTCATGCTGCAATCGATACGTGGTCACCTTGACCGGATCGTAAACCGTCTTGTAGACCAGGCGGTACGATGTGTAACCGTCGTCCGCAGTCGCGATTGTCACCCAAGAAAGACTGCCAGCGATGATGGCTGAACAAACGAACGCTCTCCATAAACTATTCATCCCGTATTCACCTTTGCTACTGATTTACTACGCAACCGGGTTCCCTGGCATCACCATGTCACGATCGCATCAAATCCGCAGCATACGAAACGGGCGGAAATCACAGCGGGTGGCATACCCAACAGCCTGAACGGACTTTACAAATCCCTAAGAAACTGCAACTCGTATGAAACGCAGCCAAGTCCTGAATTACTGCATAAAAGCAGTAACTTGAGTTTGTCGAAGCGAGCCAAGAATCGCAAATGGTCTGCCTGCTAAAAAGTCCCTCGAATTTCGGCAACCCAAACCATTCCAACGGTTTACCGCAGCCAATAAATTTTTCCGTCTTTTTGCAGGCCCTTTCCCGGAGCTGCTCAGGATCCCCACGAGGCAACCCTAACCTGCTATTTTCAAAGACTTTAAGGATTACTGCAACCTAATCGTTACAACCCTCTTTTCCGAGGCTGACCCGCGCTCACCAGGACTTCAGTCGCTGAGGGTTACGCATGATCCGTCAAGCGAGTCGGACAGCGAATGCAGGCGGTCAACAAGTGGTCGAACGGATACGAACACGCGCTTTCAGAAAGCGGCCAATGTTTCCTTGGCTTCCAGCACCACTGATATAGGCAGTTCTGATTTCGCCAGGATCTCCAGCTGTTTCTTGAGGACCTCCAGTTTATCACTCGGGTGATAATCTAGCAGGCGGCGCACAGCTCGAATCGCATTAACCATCACGCGTAGTCGCTTGGATTCCTTTTCGGTACTGGACTGTTCCCCTGCCACAACCTGTGGGTTATCAGCGGTTAACATGGCCATCAACACATCCATCGATCTCAGGTCTCCATGGCGAGTCATCCCCAGGGCGGCGTTGTAACGCACGTTAGGATAGGGATCCACCAACAGGACATCAAGTTCCTCGAGAGCTTCCTTCCCACCGATCACTCCCAGCGTGAAGGCTGCTGCTGAACGCAATTCACCCTTAACGCTGCGACGCGTACTGTCCTCGCTAAATTCTTGACAGGTTTCCTTCAGCAATGCGAGCACGCCGGATTCTTTCTGCATTTGTTCCGGGCTGATGTTTTCGGTTAACACGGCCAGCGACTCCAGTGCCGCATAACGCACATCAACTTCCTCTGCAGAACGTTCCAGTCGGGCCGCCTCCAACAACTCAGGGACTCCAACCGGGATTTCAAATTCACCCAGGCACTTGCAGAGAAATACACGCAAGCGGATGCGTGACGCATCCAGGTTGCCGGCCTGCAATTCTGATTTCAGAACCTCGGCCAGTTCCTTGGCCAGTTCCTTGTCCCGTTTTAATTCGGGATAATCCGAATCACGTAACAGGTCTGACAGGGTAAAGGCCTTTTGCCAACTGGCCTTATTCAAGGACTGCAAGTCTCGCACCAGGTCCCTGGGATCGGTTCCCATGTGGGCAATCCAGCTAAAAAGCACCCAGACCATCACGATGATCGCGACGATGATCATCGGGATCAGGAACAGCTGTACGAGGAAACCCGCATTAGGTGCCTGCACGGGGGGCAGTGATGCGGGCAAGGGTGTCTCCACCCCTGGCTCGTTCTCAATCCGCGGTTTCGTCAATGACTCAGGAACGCCTGCCCGGGAAGACTCACCAGGATCATCACTAGATTGCTCGTTTTCTTCGTGGGACTCGGACACCTCGGGGCTCCTAATGCGAGAGTAAGTTCAGTAAAGTGTAAAGGCACGGGGTCGATCGTCAACCCGCATGACTGGAACCCGTGTACTGCACGAATCCATATGGCGGGCTGCTCCTTATCACCGGTTCCGATGCGATGCACATCCTCGATTTAACACTCGACGACCCCCGGGAAAACCTGGCCCTGGATGAGGCACTCCTGGACGAGGCCGAGGCACAGGATCCCGGCCATGAAATCCTGCGCACCTGGGAGTTTCGCCAGCCGACCGTGGTACTCGGTCGTTCCTCGCGGCTGATCGACGAAACCCATACGGCAGCCTGTCATCGTGATGAGATTCCGATCCTGCGTCGATGCAGCGGTGGTGCCGCGATTGTTGGTGGCCCTGGTTGTTTGATGTATAGCGTGATTCTCAGTTGCGAACTTCGCCCCCAGTTGCGGATGATTGATCAGGCGCATCACTTCGTGCTCAGCCGAATTACCGAGGCGCTCCAATCACTGGATGTCATGGCAGAACTGGCAGGCACCAGTGACCTGGCCTGGGAAACCCGGAAGTTTTCGGGAAACAGCCTGCGTAGTAAACGGACACACCTGCTTTATCATGGCACCCTGCTCTACGATTTTCCACTACCGCTCGTGAGCAAGTACCTGGCGAGTCCGCCGCGCCAACCCGAGTACCGCCAGGGGCGCGACCATGACGGTTTCCTGGCAAACGTGCCCGTCTCGCGAGAGCCCTTGCAGGCGGCCCTCTGTGCAGCCTGGCAACCGGCCACATCGTGCCGTTCATGGCCTGAGCAGCGCACCCGGGAACTGGTTGCTAACAAGTACAGCCAGGAGACCTGGAATAGGCGCTTCTGATCAGACCAGTCCCCAGCGTTTTCGCAGGAACCATTCTCCACTCAAGAGCAGCACGATGGCGAGGAAAAAGGACCAGGCATCAAGATCCGAACCACCCAGTTGCCACTTGGTTTCCATCTCGATTTTCAATTTCGGTGGTTTATCTCTCAGGGACTTGATGAGTGCCGGTACCTGTTCCGGCGCAACCAGTTTTCCACCTTCCGCCTGGGTAAATCGAGCCAACCAATTAAGCTGGTCGATATCAGCGCGGGGATTACTTTTTTCCGCTTGCTGATCCATCACGTGAAAATCAGCACGTGCCGTTCCTACCACCTGTTTATCCCGCAATGCCCGCACCTCGATGCGGTACGCCCCGGGTTCTTTTAGATCCTTGATTTCACCTTTCCAGTGACTTTCATGAGGAACCAGTCTCGCCAGGTGATCATCACCAGCAGGATCTATCCAACGAACTTCCAGCTTCACGTCAGCCTGCACATCTCCACCAGTCGTTCGAATACCGGTCTCAAAATTAAGGGGCATACCGGGAAGATAACGTCGCTGGGATAGTTTTACCCAGACGTCACGCCGAACAATATCTTCGCGATGCACCAGCCAAAGAATCAATTGTCTCCAGAATTTCCTCAGTTCGCCATCGAATCCCGCGCGCTTCCACTGCCAGGTGGAATCACCAGCGAAGGCCAGCGTACGCCCCGCACCATACTCCCCGGCCACGAGCAGGGGATCTTTCGTCGGGCTGGCCAACAGGACCCGAGCTCGATCCTTGATCCCACTAAACCGGTTCGCACCATTCAAGGGAGGCAACGACAGCCAGCGAGATCGATTGTCCGATCCAGGAACCAACTGAGTGATCGGGTGGCGCCCGAGTGGCACCATCGGGATCTGGCCCTGCAGGTGGAAAGCACGTTGGACTTCGGCGGTCGCCCCGAGTCCCTGCTGTTCAAAGCGTTCAAAGGTAACTGGTACAACATCAGCAACCGGGGTCCCGCCATAGCCGCCCGGTCCAAAACTATGGTACCCACCGATCATCAGGAAACCCTTGCCGGCTTCAACCAACTCGGCTAGGCGTCGCAGGTTTTCCTTGGAAATCGCCCGCGCATTGAGGTTTTCCAGGATCACGATATCAAAGGGTTCTTCGCTCAGGATCTGGGTACGTGGATCGGGCCATTGCGTGCGACTGTTCATGGCCACGAGCTGTTCCACGAGTTCCATGTCGGGCGAGCTGGCGATCGTATTACGTAGCTCCAGCTGTTCACCCAGCCGACTGCCATAGAGGTAGAGAACCTTGATACCGCCTTCCAGGACAGTCAGGTAGGCAGACAACCGATTGTTTTCCACCAGCAGTTCCCCTGGCTGCTCCGCGACCTGGCAGGAAACCACGTAGCTGCCGGTCTGATCCGGAACGTAATCGACCTCGATAGGAACCTGTTGGTCATCTTCCCTGGCGATCACCTGGAGTGTTCGTTGAAATACTTCCTGGCCCTGTTCATTAACCACTTTCACGGTCACCGGAAGTTGCTGGTTAACATACCCCCGAACACGAACCATGCCACGGATGGTAAAGCTATTCTTGACAAAGACCGTGTATTGCTGGGGTAACTGTTCCAGCGCCAGGTCCTTCGCCTGCTGAACATTACCACGCTGGCCGAACGGTACCGTGTACAGGGGAACTCCCAGGCGTTCCAGTTCTCGACCTGCCTGGTGAATCTCGATACGTGGGGCATAAGCCGTCTGGGTTCCGTCTCCCATCAGGACCACTGACGAAACACGTTCTCCCAGGTTTTTCTGCAGGACCTCGTAGAGCGTCCCGCCGATATCTGTCTCCTGTCCCTGGGCGGCTTTCGGAATCTGTAACTTGCCCGCCTCCAGGTCATGGGGATGTAAAACCGTATCATACCCGTACACCTTGACCTTGAGGTTCTCGTCGAAACCAGCGAGGATCGGTTCGATCGTATTGAGCAGCTTGACCTGGTCTTCCCAGCGCGTTCGTTCACCGCTGGTACCGGGCTGCTCCATGCTCTGGCTTTCATCGAACAGCAACAGGACTGACGCTGTCTGGGGTTGTGAATCCGTGTAAACGTAACTCGGTTGCAACATCGCCAGCAACAGGAAGAGGACCAGGATTGTTCGTAACGTAAGCAACGTTAGCCGACGACGCCTGGTGAGTCTCCCGAAGCGAGGCCCCAGGGCCAGCAGTGCCACCAGGACCAGCATGGCAATGGTAATGGCAAGATAACTGTCGAAAATCGGTTCGACGAACCAGTATCCTGTCATGCCTGCACCTCGCTCACCGGACCTGCTTCCGGCGATGCCACCACTTCCACTGCTGACGAATCTTTCTCATAGAATCGATTGGCCAGGGTGTGTTCCAACGCCAACACGAGGACCAGCATGAGGACCAGGAACGGATAGAATTCCTGGCCCACGCGCCTGTTACGGATACCAAACTTGATTTCTTCGCGATTGCGTGCCAGTTGATAACGATCGGCGCCCAGCAGTTGGTCCAGTGCCCCCGACTCCAGTCGTTGCAGGTTACTTTGCTCTACGCCGTAATTCACGGCAAAACCACGCAGCACGGGACCACCCCGGTTTCCCTTCAGGCGATAAGCCCCCACGTGTTCCGTATCACGCACCACGATTCGTCCATCCTGGGCATTACGCTCCAACGGATCCTCCTGCGGGATAAAAAGCTGGTACTGGTCCGGATCTGTCACCGGGTCATGTGTTAACTGAGCGGTTTCACCGGCCTGGTAATTCAATCGCTCATCACCTCGGTTCACCAGGTAGAGCAGGGTTCGGTTTATCAGCAGGAAGTAGGGCCAGGGATCTGCGGCAGCAGAAAGCTCATTCCAGGATTCGCGGCCTGGGGATTGCAGGCGTTCGGTAATCGGCGTGGTCAGCGTTACCACGCGACCTTGCCCATAGCCACTGGTAACCAGCGCTGGCAACTTGCTGTTTCCATAATTCATCACGACGCGTGTCTCGGGCTCGACAGGTTTCATCATCCAGTGGCGAAATACAGGAAATTGTGACCATGGAACGCTGCTGCCCAGATCTCGAAAGTCCTGTAGCAAACGGTGACCGGCATCGACCGGCGACAGGAAGAGATCACCCGGACTACGCCACTGGCGAACAATTTTTCCTCCCAGCAACTGGCGCACGGGCGCCTCCTGGAATGAATCCACGGGGTTAGCATGATTTCCCAGGAACACCCCGAGTCCACCACCGGCATTGACGAATCCGGCCAATCGCTGCCATTGTTCGGCAGTGAGAGGCTTGGGGTCGAGCAGGCAGACGGCCGCATATTTTCCCAGGTCACGCAGGTTAAAATCGGATTGCCTGACCACTTCACACTGAAACTTGGCCTGGTTCGTCTGGCGAAACTGGTAGGGTGCCACGGCTTCCGTCATCAAGTGCGCAGCCACATTTTCCGGGGCAATCACCAGCACCGGCCAGGCATCGTGGACAGCAATCGTAAAAAAACGTTCGTTATCCAGGTGTAATCCATCATCTGCGAGCAGCCGAATTCTCCCATGATGTACTCCCAGCGGCAGTCCGGACAGTTCGAAATCAATGCGCTTGGACTCCCCCGCCTTCAGGTTACAGACCGTGCGACCACGCGGATTTTCCTCGGGCAACAGGATCTTTCCATCCTGTAAAACAGGTCGCGTAGGATCGTACTCTTCCAGCATCACTTCCACCGTGTGCTGAGCATCCATGCCGGTTTGCTGCACCTCGGTAGTCAGTTGAAAGTTACTGTTTTTCGTTAACGCCTGCTGGTCCAGTTGCAGTTCGCCCAAGGCCGTGTTCTGTACCTCTTCCACACCCACATCAATAACATGCACCACGGCCTGTGTTTCTGCCAGTCGACTTTTCAGCTGAGGCGATCGAACATCCCAGGCCTGCTGACTAAGATCCGTGAACACATACAATTCCTTCCGTTCGTGTTCGCTCTGCTCCACCAGCGCCAGGGCATCAAGGATCGTTTCCGACAACGGCCGCGGCATGGAGCTAGTACGAATCTGCTGAACTGTCTTTTCTGCAGCTGCAAAATCAATGGCGAAAACATGCTGTCGCTGATGGCTGTCGATCACCGCCACCTCGCTATCACCAGGCAACTGGTGAATCAGCCAACTGGCTATCTCCTGGGCAACCTCCAGCCGGGTCTGGTTACGATGACGGTACGTCATGCGTGGTGCAGCGTCGACCACCAGGGCTGCCGCCACGGGCGCTTCCCTGTCGCCAATCATTAACGGCTCATCCTGGTCCAGCATCTTGATTCCGGTAACCACCAGGACCATGACCAGCAGCAGCGCCACGCTGCCCAGGATGGCCACGGGCAATCGTCCCTGCCGAGTTCGCCAGGCAAAGAGCAACGACACCACGACCAATACCAGGAGGGCGGCCACGAGGCTGATCATGAGCCAGGAAGCCTGTTGATTGGAAGCGATACTCGGACGAGCCAGGGCTGCCGCCAGGAACGCTATCGCCAGGCATCTCAAGGCGAGCAGTAGCCAATGTCGTAGTTGAAGATTGCGACTGTTCGTTGTTTCTCGCTGCTGCAGGAAGCGTAACGCAGGAAACTGTAACTGGCGCGGCTGGCGGCGCATGATCAGATGCAGGATGACCGGAACGGCCACCATCAGTCCACCCAGCAACAATGAAATATTTACGAACGCCATGGCAATTACTACGGGAAACTCCTAGAACCGGGCCTGCCGACTCTGCAGATACTCTGTGAGTGCCTTGTCAAACTGCATGCTTGTATCGAGATTGACGTAATCGATTCCAGATTGGAAACACTCCTCGCGATACTGCTCGCAAAACCCTTCCACTTCGGCCAGGTAATCACGTCGATACTGGCTGGTATCGACGGTCATTTTTTGCTGACTTTCCGGGTCTTCGAATTCCACGAGCCCCTGGAAAGGAAAACTGGCTTCCGCTTCATCAAGGATATGAAACAGGATGACATCATGTCCGGCATGTCGCAGTTGCCTGAGAGAACGCAGGACAGGATCAGGGTCGACCAGCAGGTCTGAAAAAACCATTAACAGGCTACGTTGCTTAATCATGGCAGCAACCTGTGACAGGCTGTAGGCCAGGTCCGTGACTCCTTCCGGCTTCAAGCGAGACAGGTGAGCCAGCAGGTTTCCCAGTTGCGTGCGTTTGGAACGGGGAGGCAAACAGTCTCGCACCTTCTCGTCGAAGGTCACCAGGCCCACCGGATCCTGCTGATGGATCATCAGGTAGCAAAGTGCCGCAGCCAGGCAGATCGCATAATCAAACTTGGTCACTTCCTGTCGATAGGTGTATCCCATCGAACGGCTCAAATCCATCAGCATGTAACCGGTAATATTGGTTTCGGCCTCGAATTTCTTGACATAGTACTTATCCGTCTTGGCAAAAACCAACCAGTCAATATCCTTGGGATCATCGCCCGCGGTGTACTTGCGATGCTCACTGAATTCAACCGAGAATCCCTGGAAAGGGCTCGCATGCAAGCCCTGTAGAAATCCCTTCACGACAAACTGGGCGCGCAGATCCAGCCGCTTGATTTGATTAACAACTTCCGGTTTCAGGTACTGTTCAACCGAGGGCATGATGGCAGAACCGAGTCATCCCGGGATTTCAAGTGGTCTTGGGAATTGGGGGAGTGGCCGCACCAGAAAACTTCTCGATCTCGGGCTCGGCTACTTCTTTGATCAACCGCTCGATCACCGTTTCCGTACTCATTCCTTCTGCTTGGGCCTGGAAATTGGTGCTGACACGATGACGCAAGACAGGATTTGCAATCTTACGAATATCATCAACAGCCACAGAAAATCGACCATCCATCGCTGCCAATGCTTTTCCTCCGTTGATCAGGAATTGCCCGGCACGTGGGCCAGCTCCCCAATCAACCAGTTCCCGAATAAATTCCGGCGCAGACGGATCATCCGGTCGCGTTGCACGAACCAGCCTGGCAACGTACTTGATAATGTATTCACTGACAGCAACCGAGGCGACGAGCTTCTGTAATTTCACGATTGCACGGGAAGAGAACACCTTCTTGATCTCGGCTTTTTCATTGCGACAGGTTACCGCCAGGATCTTTTCCTCTTCCGCCGCGCTGGGATACCCCACCTTGATATTGAACATGAAACGATCCAGTTGAGCCTCGGGCAACGGATACGTTCCCTCCTGTTCAATGGGATTCTGCGTGGCAATCGTAAAGAAAGGCTTCGGCAACGCATAGGTGGTGCGTCCCACGGTCACTTCCCGTTCCTGCATCGCCTGCAAGAGTGCCGCCTGGGTCTTGGGAGGCGTTCGATTGATTTCATCGGCCAACACAATGTTGCTGAAAATCGGCCCCTCCACGAATCGAAAATTCCGACGACCCTGGTCATCCTCCTCCAGCACATTGGTCCCGGTAATATCCGATGGCATCAGGTCCGGTGTAAACTGGATGCGATTAAAACTCACATCCAGGATCTGTGAAAGCGAACTGACCATCAGCGTTTTTGCCAGGCCAGGAACACCTTCCAGCAGACAATGTCCCCCCGTAAAGATGGCTGCAAACAGCTGCTCGATAACCTCGTCCTGGCCCACGATCACTTTTTGCAGTTCTTGCTGCATCAACTTACGATGCTGGCTGAATTCCTGCAGGACATCACCCAGGTTGCGTTGTTTAGTAGACACCGAATCATGTTTCCCGAAAAACAGGCTGTCCAGTCCGAGGGATCCGTGGCCATCGTCACATTGTCGATCTCAACAACTGCTCCGTATCGGCCGCGTCCCAGCAACCCTAGATTCTATAGTCCACCCCGAACATCAGCAATCGAAACCATTCACGTTGTCCTCGAAAGCGAACAGCCCTACATTGGTTGGTAGACGTGAGAATGTGAAATTAGTGGTTCTACAGGAGCTGTAACAACGCTGGACACCTCACAACAGGATCAACCGGACCATTTCAGAGCAGGATCAGAATTTGCACTGTTTGCGACGGTCAGTCGTACCGATTGCGTTATAACATGGTGGTACCCGGGCTCATGTTGAAATCAACCCTGGCAACCACGGACCCCTTCAGAAACTTATCCGGATCACTGACGAGCAACGACCCCATGCAACCCACGAAGTGTACACGATCACACTCGAGTGCCTGGCCTCTCATCGTGGCAACGTTTCTTGCTGCCTGGATCCCGTTGCAGGGGATCCCTCGATCGGTCTCCGCCCAGGTCACGGCAGAACAGGCCAACCAGGCCATCGACCGGGGCGTCAGTTACCTGAAGAACCAGTACAAGATCAACAACAACCGGTGGCCCGAATACACGGCTGTACCGGGCGGTATCTCGGGACTCTGCACCCTCGCTTTACTCCAGTCGGGACTGCCGGCTTCCGATCCCACCATTCAACAGTCCTTGGAACAATTACGTTCCATGGACAATCTCAGGATGGTCTATGCACGATCACTGGTAACCATGGTGCTGTGCGCTGCAGATCCCAAGCGCGATCGACTCCAGATCCAGGAACATGTGCGATGGTTACAAGAGGCCCAGGTCACGGAGGGGCCCCACAAGGGTGGCTGGAGTTACAGCAATGGAAAAACTCAGACCAGTGATCCGTCAAATTCCCAGTTCGCCCTGATGGCTCTGCACGAGGCCGAAGAGGTTGGAATCGCTGTCGACAAGGCAACCTTCCAGTCCGCGCTGGACTACTGGTTGAAACGGCAGGACCGGGAAGGTGGCTGGAGATACCAGCCGGAACTGGCAGCGACATTAAGCATGACCTGTGCAGGCATTTCCTCGCTGGTCATCGCCTCCGGAAAACTCGGCAACGCCGACGCGCAAATCGTCAACAACCAAGTGGACTGTTGTGGAAACCAATTGGATGAAGACGCGTTGCAGCGTGGTATCGACTACCTGGGACGGAAACTGAGGATCACCAGTAATCTCTACTATCTTTATGCGCTGGAACGTGTCGGTCGACTGACCGGCAGGCGATTCCTGGGGCGCAACGACTGGTATCGCATGGGATCGGAAATGCTCGTGAAGCAACAGGACCCATTGGACGGCCATTGGAAGGGGAGCGGCGTCCGGGAAGACAACAAGTTCGTGGCAACCAGCCTGGCACTCCTGTTTCTTTCCAAGGGACGACGACCGGTCGTGGTAGCACAGATGAAGCACGGGTCGTCCGAAAGTACGTCCTGGAATCATCATCGCCACGCCGTCCATCACCTGACCCAACACATCGAATCCCTCTGGAAACGGGACTTGAGCTGGCAAACCATTTCAATCCAATCTGCAACACTGACCGATTTAATGGAGACCCCGGTACTCTTTATCAGTGGCAGTGAATCCCTTGAACTGGACAAGGAGCAGAAAGAAAACCTTCGCGACTACGTGAACCAGGGTGGCTTTATCCTGGCCGAGGCCGCCTGCAGTAACAAGGCTTTCGACAGCTCCTTTCGAGCGCTCATGAAAGAACTGTTTCCCGAAAGCCCGTTGCGGGTTTTGCCACCAGATCATGCCATCTGGTTCGCACAGGAAAAGATCGCTCCCCGGTTTGTCGGTACCCTGGAAGGTGTTAATGCTTGCTGTCGGACCAGTGTGGTCTACAGCCGGATCGATCTTTCCTGTTACTGGGAATTAAATCAACGGCGCCAACTGGACAACTACCCGGTGCCCATTCGTGAAGAAGTGGAACAACGAACACGCCTGGGTGGCAATATTATCGCCTATGCCACGAACCGTGAACTCAAGGATAAGCTGGATCGGCCCGAGTTGACACTGCGGGACAAATCTTATGAGCAACCCACGCGTGGCACACTGGTGCTCCCAAAACTGAGCCACCCTGGTGGCAGCGACGATGCTCCCCACGCCCTGGCCAACCTGTTGACCCTGATGCGCGTTCAGTTTGATATGCGGGTAGGCACGCAACGACGTTTACTGGCTGCCACCGACGAGTTGTATAAATACCCAATCCTGTTTATCCACGGGCGACGGGCATTTCGCTTTACGGCCCAGGAACGCAAGGCCCTGGCCCAATACCTGCAACGTGGAGGAACGATCTTTGGAGATTCCATTTGTGCCAGCCCGGAATTCGCCCAGTCCTTCCGCCGTGAAATGCAGGCCATTTTCAACAAGCAATCCCTGGTCCGTATTCCACCGGATCATCCGTTGTTCAGCACCGACTTCGGGGGATACGCATTACAGACCGTGACCCTGCGTGACCCACAGGTCCGATCGGACGATGATCCGCTCAATGCGAAACTCAAACGAACCTCTCCCTACCTGGAAGGATTAACCCTGGGAGAACGACTGGCGGTCATTTTCTCTCCGTATGATCTGAGTTGTGCCCTGGAAAACCAAACATCCCCCGAGTGCAAGGGTTATCTCAAGGTGGATGCCGCCAGGCTGGGAGCTAACGTGATTCTCTTTGCGCTTCAGCAGTAGATATTGCTGCTCCCAACCCACCAAGAACAGCCAGGTCGAGGGATTTGTTACAAGGCTTTTGACCGTGTCTAACCGCTGCACAATCTTCTTGCCCCGCATCGGTTTTGGTGTTATTCTCAGGGCTGATATGAGTGGTACGTACCTCGTCTCTTCCTGATACGTTTTTTTGTCTCGTATCCCGTGCAGCCACATCCTCGAACATCTGCTATTGAATGCTTTCCAGGAGCTTAACCATGAAACGCCAGCGACCTACTTCCCAACGTAATCAACAGGTTCCTGCTCGCCATCGACCGCTTCGCATGGAAAATCTTGAAGGTCGACTAATGCTGGCTGCTGACCTGGCAACATTCCAAAATCCCTTTAATGCGACTGACGTCGATAACGATACACACGTGACCCCTCGTGATGCCTTGATCGTGATTAACCTGATCAACGTTCCCGCTACCCGTGGCGACGTGGTTGGGGGATTCATTGACGTCAATGATGATGATTTCGTTTCTCCTCATGATGCCCTCGGGGTCATCAACGTGCTCAACAATCCCGAGACCATGCCCGTAAGCGTGGCGGACAAGTTCGACAAGCTGGTCATGACCCTGGACAATGTACCTACCGAACTTGATGGCAAGCTCAAGCTCGTCAAGGACAAGTTGGTTACCACCCGGCAAGAGATGAAACAGGCACATGACGTAATGCGTGCCGAGCTGGACGATTTCCTCGAGTTTGCTGTGGACCAACATGTGGCACTGGAAAAACGCTTCCAGGATCTCGCGGCCAGCATGGATTTTTCCTTCACGATCATGGAACGTGAAATCCGTGAAACGGCCACCGAGTTTGCCGAGATCAACACCGAAATGTTTAACGAGGCAGACTTTGATCGCCTCGACACCGAACTAAACATGGTCGAGGAAGTCATCACGCCGGAACTCACGGCAATCGACAACCAGGACACTGCCGAATTTGAATTCCTCATGGACGAGTTCAGCTGGGACCATGTCGAGGACCTGGGTGACGGACTGGAAGCCCTCTTCTCGGACCTGGAAGACATGGTCAGCACAACGGATATCGAGAATCCTGTCGAGAGCCTGGCCCCTGAATTCCAGGACTGGATAACTGAACTGGATGCCGGCGAAAACACGCTGGCCGATTTCATGGTTGCCCAAATGGAGACCCCGGCTGCTGAAGACTGGTTGCTACAGGGTGGCGACGACGTCGCGGCCCTGGTCGACGCCATGCAGGCTGACCTGGCCGAGAATGACACCGATTTCATGGAGTTCGTGGATGATTATTTCACTGATGACAGTGCCTTTATCGACATGGTCGATGATCTCTTCGGCGAATGCGTCAACGGTGAAATGCATCACGGAGATCACGTGGCCATTGGTGGAGAAACGACCGGATCCATTCTGCAGGTTGATGACGTAACCTCCTTCGAACTGGATCTGCATAATGACCCGGAACTGCTTCGAGTTGCCGAGGCGCTGCACGAACAACCGGTGATGATTTTCGGTACGCTGGAAAGAGTCCAGGGAATCGAGATCCCGGAACGCACGATCATGGACGTCAAGAAAATTATTCCCAAGAAAGAATTCAGTGACCTGACCGATAAATTCAAGGGATACACCGACCCCGTGTTCGGTTCACTGGCTGGCAAATTCGAAGACATCTATGAAGACAATGTCGATCATTACATGGACGTCATTGCTGACACGTTTTCCGTTCAGAATAAAACGGAAGGCATGCTTCTCAACGAGATTACTCGTTAGTGATCTTCCAGCATCGTACGATCAGTTACTCGACCGCGCCTGCCACTGCAGTAGCAATGGCAGCAGGAACAGGTTCCCGAGTAGTCCACCCAGCATGCTGAGTCCTACCAGTACGCCAAAGTAGACGATCGGGACAAACTGGCTGGTACAGAGCACAGAAAAACCGACGATCAATGCCAACGTGGAAAGGACCACGGACAGGCCAACCGTCCGATGGGAATGCTGCAAGGATCCCGTGACGGAACTGCCCGCCATGCGCTCTCGTTGAAACGAGGTGATGTAGTGGATCGTGCTGTCGATACTCAGGCCCATCGAGACGGCAGCAATCATGACGGCTCCCATGTTCACGTTCGCCTGGACCCAACCCATTCCTCCCATGACTACCAGGATCGGCAGCATGTTAGGGACGAGGGCAATGATTGCCAGTGAAACACTACGGAAGGCGATCGCCATCATGAGTCCGATGCCCAGGCTGGCCACCAGGAAACAGATCCACTGGTCACGAACCAGGCTCTTGATGAGGCTGGTCAACAGTACAAAGAATCCTGTCACTGACGCCTGTGCCGTACCATCGGTCGGGATCGGAAATTCCTCGCGACTGATCCGCTCCACCTCGCCGATCAACCACAGCTTGTCTTCTGCAGATTGCCTCTCCCGACTGCGCAGCATGACTCGCAGGTAGTAATCCGACGGCTGATCAGGATCCTGGCCACGAATCGCCCGAACAAATCCTGGCATCGCGATCTGCATGAGTGCAGCGTTTTCCTGCAGGCCCAGCAATTTCCCTACCGGTTGCAACTGCCAGGCTCGCAGGCCGTCCACCAGGCTGACGACACTCGTCAATGCCGGTTGCATTTCCTTGCCGGACCGGGCTGGTAATCGCAAGGTGCGTAGGCGTTGTTGCAAACGTTCAACACGCCCGACGTAATTTTCGTTTAATTGCTCTGGGGCCGGCACCAACAGATCCCAGGAACCACTGCCACCGAGGTTATCCTCGATGAAATGGTAAGCCTGCACCAGTTCGCTGTCCTGCCGAAAATTTCGCGTGAAATCGGTTTCCAGTTGCAAGCGTGGAATTCCAAAGATGGACAGGATCGCGATCAGCACCGCGCTACCCAGTATCCAGGCGCGCCGCCGTTGTACCCAGTTGACCAGTTGCTCCAGTTTCGTGACCAACCGATCACGACCCCACGGGTACCTGGGAAACTGGTCACGGGAAGCGACCAGCACCAAACCAGGCACCAAGAGGACCATACTGACGAGCACCAACAGTGATCCCATGGCCATCATCAAGCCAAAATCGCGAACCGGCCCCACCTGGGCAACCAACAGCGCTGCAAAACCAACCGCATCCGTGCAACAGGTCCAGAAAACAGGTGCCGCCAGGTATGCAAGTGATTGGTGCAGCGATTCCACCTCATTCAAGTCACGTGACCTGGCCAGGCGATAACGAACCGCCACATGCACGACCGTTGCAATCCCAATCACGGTCACCAGCGCGGTTAACATGGAACTGACCATGCTCAACGGCAGGTCCAGCATGGTCAGCAGAGCTCGCGAAACCAGCAGCGTGAATTGAACCACCACAACGGCAATCAACGCCCAGCGAAAACTACGAAAACATCCCAGGATAACCAGGGCCAGCAGCCAGGTCGTAATCTGGCCCAGCTTGCGCCCATCCTGTTCCACGAAATGGAAACCATCAACCACCATGACCGGTTCCCCGGCAATCATTCCTGGCGGCAAGTCATCCGGCAGATTGCTGGCAACCTTTCGTATCTGGTCAATCGTTTCGCTACGAGCAACCCTGGTTGCGGCCTCCGCTTGCAGCATGCAGACCAGGGCCACGGTTTTTCCGTCCAGGCCATGGGTCATGCCAGCAAACATTTCCAGTAAGGCTTTCGCCAGGGGATCGTTCGGGTCAAGCAGCGGAGCGTTCTGCAGGGAGCCGGACGAGGTAAGTTTCTTGACCAGCGCCAGCTTCTTCAGCATGTCATCCAGGAAGGCCACGCTCAATATGTCGTCGATACCGGGTATCTTGCGGAGCTGGCGACTAACCCGACGAACCCGATCAATCCCCGTACCGTCCGGAACCATCAATTCCGGGTCCTGGTAGACAAGCAACACGATTTCATTCCCACCAAACGTCCGCTGTAGTTTCCGCAGCGGGGGTAGCAACGGGTCATTCGAGGAAAACATGTTTTCCAATGAACGATCGAACTCAAGCGTCGTCGACAATGGAAAAGAAACTACCGTGATGATCGCAGCCAGCAGCAGCAACAGCCATCGGCCAGCCATCAGCTTCGTTGCAATCTTGTGCCCCACGATTCTTTCCACTCCAGCCCAAGCATCTAAATCCAGATTGACCCCAGTGCCGCCAACATGTTATCCACTAAAGTATCACTGGCAACCTGCGGTCGGGATCTCCGTGACCATGGTACAATAGAACTTCCCTTCGCCGGATCATCAAGTTAACCCATGGCACACCCTATCTCCTCAACCACCCCACGTTTCGATCGCTGGCTGCT
>JAZADA010000063.1:0-11121 GCA_036124135.1 Planctomycetota bacterium
CAGTGGTTATTTCCCTTGGATTCCCAGTGAATCGTGATGAACTTGGAACCAGCCTCGACCAGTCGACGAGCGATCAGGACGCTGTTGGACCAGACGTTGTCACCGTAACGATCTCGCGTGGCCTGGGATTCCTGTTCGATATCAAAGGCAGCCCGTGTCTTGCTGGAAGTGAGGAGTTGGAATGCAATCTTACGGAATTTATCCAGTCGCTCGATGGATCCTGATTGTTCAATCCGGGTGAGTTGATCATCAAGTTGGCCAAGGAGGTTGTTCCGTGTGCTGAGGCGATCCACGGTAAGGTCTTCGAAGGCTTGCACGGTGGGTGGTCGAGGAATGCCTCGGGCGACCTGGGGTTCGTAGTCACCCTTCAGGTCCGGATCCTTGATCTTGGCGTCGATGGTCGTGAAAAGAGGATCGTACTGGCTGCCGAGGTAGGCTCCGTAGGGTCCCGCCCGTCGTAGTGATTGCGAGTAACCCGGAAAGGCGGGCATCAGGACATGAAATGGAATGCCACTGGTTTTCTGTCCGAAGTGCTGGCAGACCGCAGCCATCGACGGATGGTCTGTAATCTTGGCAAAGTAATTATCGCGATCACTTCCCCCATCATACCCGGTCAAGACGTTGTAAGGATTGTGGCTGTTGTACCTGTGCGAATAAGTACGAATCAGCGTGGCACGATCCATGATGCTGGCTATGCGAGGCATCTTTTCGCAGACCTGGAGGCCTGGTATGGACGTGGAGATCGGCTTGTACTTGCTGCGGACGTTTTCCGGGGCATTCGGTTTCAGATCGAACATGTCCTGGTGCGGCGGTCCGCCGAAGAGATTGAGCAGGATGATGCTGTCCGCCTTCGGTGTGTGATGGACACCCCCTTGTTCGGCAGCCTGCAGCAACGTGGGAAGTGTCATGCCACCAAAAAGCGACAGTCCGCCCACGCGCAGCGCCTCGCGGCGAGAAACACCATCGCATGCTCGTGAATTGCTGCCGAGTACTTTCAGCATGACAGGCTGGACCCCCTGTTGTTAAGGTGATTCATTTTAACGAAGCGCATGGTCGACTGCGAGACGGATTGCGTCGGCAATTGATAGAGCCTGTCGTAAGTACTGTGCCTGCCGTGGATATCGTGTTGCAGAGCGAGGCCAGGTGTTGTCGCTACGCGAGTCTGCCGGCTTGATTGATCGCCTGCGGCTGCTGACTATTTCGCCTGGCGGTCAAGGTAACCATGGCCGCTGAGGAGGCGATCCGAGAGAGGAAGGTAATAGGTCCAATCGGCAGCCTCGTAAAGCAGGATTTCATTGACCTCGGGGCGATCGAGTAAATTGCAGATAATCGCTTCCCGTCTTTTTCGCTTGGCCGGCTTGTCGGCGGCTCGCAATGTTTCCTGGGCTTCATAGAAAAAACTTTTTGGGCCCTGGAAGCTGGAGCCCCGGTTGGCTGCCAGGTCCGCCATGTAGCGATCCACGAAAGCGTTCAGTGGACCGGGGTCAGGTGCATATCGAACACCGAGGAAAACCGGTTCGACAGAGAGCCCCGAGAGATCGACCATTGCCATGCCTTCACCGATCGCAGGTATGTAGTTCAGGGATCCCCAGATGTGCCGGAAATAGGAACGGCCGTAGACACCTTTCCCAGGTTTGGGCATCGTTTCCAGGGCGGTCTCGGTCTCCCGGATTACACTTTCACCCTGCGGTATTACGGCGCGAATCCGTGTGCCTGGGAATTGTTCCTGTAATTCGCTCAGCAAGGATCGCATCCCCTTGGCAACCTCACGATTTCTCTGGTAGCGCCAAACGAATGGGCTACCTGGTGCCTGGCAGGGACCTTGCCATTCGCCCCGCTGCCAGGTCGTGATCTGTTCCACGGGCAACGCCTGCACCTGTGGGTTGGAGGCCATCGCGATCGGACCAAAGGCGCGATCGATACCGTAGTGAAAGTAGTTCTTGCCGCTAACACGGTAGTGAGCCATGGTGCGAATGCCATCGACACCGTCACCGGTTGATCCAGAAAGCTGGGTGTGGGACCGGGTGTTGATGAAGATTTCGTCGAATGCCTCGTGTTTTAGAATGGTCTTTAATTCGTTAACCGCCAGGCGACGTGTAGCGGCCCGGTTAAAGTCCAGTATTTCCACGGTCCAGGGCTCGCCACGATCAATGACCAGGGTTCCCTCGCCGAGGTTCCACGTGGTCTGTTTGCGTTTTCGAAAGTAATCAATGCTGGCTTCAATTGCCTGGAATTCCGTTTGAAACCGTCCGCTGGGCGTGATGCCAGAGATCTGGCTCAAGCGAGCATCGGCGTCATTGGCTGATAAGGCAGTGTAAACATTGCCCCGTCCCAGTCGATTACCGGCGGAGGCGCGTAGGGTCAGGCTGGGGATGACTGGCAGGACAATCGTCTTGCCGTAATCACTCGCTGCTCGCAACCAGAGGTAACGGGAGGAAGCCGGGAGCTGGAATTGGTCGATGACCAGTTGCTTGTTCACGATACGGAAACGGGCGTTCTCCAACGGATGGAGATTCTTTTCGACCTGTTCGCGGATACTTGCATAGGGTGCTAGTTTGAATTGGTCCTGGGCGTGGCGGACGAGCACAAACGAGGTGGGGTCCAGGGGTGGCACGGGCGAGGTCACCAGCGTGAGATCTTTTTTTCCGGCGGCCAGCCGGGTTGCCAACGCCTGCGGGTTCACGATTCCGCCGATCTCGATGCGTGACAGGGAGGCTGCTGCTCCCTTGTCCATACGGCGAAGGACCTCCCGGTAATGCACAAAGCCGACCTTGTCTGCCTGGTAGTTTACCGTGGGAGACGCAGCTGGCAGAAAATTCCACAGGTGTCCCCCGCTTTTTGCGAAACAAGGAATCTCGTAGTACTTGGTGAGGGCAGCCTCGAAAGGTCGGTAGCTGGCGGTCAACCGCACCTGGTGGTCCCGGGCACTTTGGGTAAACATGCGGTCGAAGTCCCGGTTGAGTCGCAACTGCATCAGCAACCCCAGCCACTGGTAGTTCTTCAGTCCCGGGGTCTGGCGCATGTTCTCGGTGAGTTGCTGGGAATCCAGGATGGCCCGTGCCTGAAGTTCGAATCGCCGCCAGTCTTGCGGTCGGTAATTGGTGGCATCGGCAATCAGCGGGAAAGCACTTTGCCAGACGATCAGCCGCGTGATTCCCTGGGCCTGGAGGCGACGGAAATATTGGTCAAAACCATCCTTGGTGAGTGGTCGGAAACGGCGAGATGAACCATCCCAGTAGATGCGAATCAAGTCGTCGACCAGGTCCGCCACGTAGGAGATAGGTCGGTCTGGGGGTGCCGGACGCAAGGAGATCTGTTGCTGCTGTTCTGTTGTGCCATCTCGGCTGACAACCAGGTCGACTTTAAATTCGCTGGTCGCCTGTTTGGGAGCAACTACCCGCAGAAATCCGTCATCATCGATGGTCACCTTGAGTCCATCGATCAGCAGTGCGGGGCCGCGGCCCAGGATGGTCTCACCTCGGCGACCGGTCAAGCTGAGTGATTGGCCAGGGGCAAGCTTCCTGGTCAAGATCGGCCAACGCCTGGTTTTTCCTGCCAGGTAGGAGAAAGGGACCTCGCCATTGCGAGCGGCCAGCACGTGCGGGCTGGGTTGTTTTGACAGGCACGGAGTAGGCGTCAGTAACAGGATGCAGAGGAGGCAGCTGGAAAGTGCGTTGAGCACTCCTGGTAACTGACCCTGATGGTCGTCGCTGGAAGATGGAATAAGGTCTGCCATGCGGAGTCCATTAGCTCGGAGGGAAGTGAGAAACGGTCATGGTCCGGCGATGCCGCTTATCGCCTTTCGCGGGTGCCGGCAAAGGTGCGGCTGCTGGAGCCGCCACCCTCATTTCGGTACTCCATGGTTCCACTGATGAAATCATCCGTGATCATTCCCTGGTAAGCCATGGTTCGATTGTCGCGCGGAACCGAGAAGGAAAGTTGGATTCCGGACAGGGTGACCTCGGGTAACTTGACTTCCTTGCGGTCCGAGCCTGCATAGAAGCCAACGAGCTTGCCGGCTTCGCGAGCCAGGCGGATCGTGTACTCGTGATCGCGATCTGGCCGACTCTTGCTTTGCACAAGGAGTCGCCAGGTACCCAGTGGATCCAACGCCGCACGTGTGCCGGTAAATTTGCGACTGCTGGGGGTTCGGTTGGGTCGACGGTATTCCATGGTGCCCGCGAGAGCGCCTTTGGTGAGGGTTCCCTTGTAGGCCATCACCATGTCGTCCCGGGGGACCTGGAAGGAGAGCGTTTTTCCGTCCAGGGTTACGTCAGGGATCTTAAACTGTCGAGATTCGGATTCGCGATAGAAGCCGACGAGCTTATCACCCTCCTGGGAAATGCGGATCGTGTATTGATGGTCACGATCCGGGCGGCTCTTGCTTTCCACGGCCAGTCGCCAGGCTCCCAGTGGGCCCGATCGTTCAGCAGTTTGGGTTGCCGCCACGTAAAAGATGAAATCGTTACTAAGTAAACCACCTGGATTTTGTACCTGGAGCAATCGCATTCCCGGGCGAGGCGCCTGGGAGAGGTTCACCGTGACAGTTCCCTTGTCACGCTGGACGGTACCACCCGCACGGCGGCCATCCACGAATACCGTGGCTCCTTTTCGAATATGCCGGCCACTCATCGTCAGCGAGTTGTTGCTGGCGGTCAGGACAGGGAATTTCTGTCGGCCACGTTGTGAATGGAGTGCGCCCAGTGTCCAGAGCGCCGGTTGGGGATGAGCCATGTCGACGGCGGTTCCCAGGTTGGCAGTGAACGTCCCAATGAAACGGCCCTCGGTGGCTAGTTTGACCAACTGGCTGCGTTGGTAAGACTTGCGGTCGCCGCTGGTCTCGACGTAACTGCCGTCCTGGTGCTGGGAGTCGAACTGCAGAGACGTTGCCCGGGCCCTGCCGTCCGTGATGAACTGACCGGCACCCTGGAGAATGATGCTGCCGTCAGCTGCTGAGTTTTCAAGTGCGTTGAGCAGGTCGGCCGTGAGCGGCTCCCTGGCAGAGGTTTGGTTGATCGTGACCTGGCGGGCAAAGGAGCCGGAGTAACCGGTGCTGGTTTCGAGCACCATGTCCCAGATCGGGTCAAAACGCCGGCGACTACCCCATGACATTTGCCAGACCTTGCGTTCCGGGGTACCTCGTTCTGCGATGCGGCGGAAGAAATCAAAGTCAATGATATTCAGGCGGCCCTGGGGCAGGATCAGCCAACGATCGTACGCCCCACGCCAGGTGGGTGCGTCCATCCCGGTTCCCGGGGTGTTGGTGCTGACAAGGAACGGCATGCGGTGACAATTCCCACAAACGTTCGGCTTCGGCTTCTTGTCCAGGTCGCCCTTCACATGGAAGAGTTCAAACCCATTACGAGCGCGGTCGGAAACGATATTGGTGTAGGGTCGCCGCTGCGCTGGCGGATAGGTGACGCTTAGTAGAAACCTGGCCATGTCGTCACGCTCAGCTGCGGAAAGGTGACCGGATTTGCCCTCGTCATTGGTCGTGGCATCGGTGGTCAGTTTCATGGTGCTGGCGAGTCCGGCATCAATCAGGTTGCGCGGGGCGCTGGTGACATCCCTGATGTCACTGTTGGGTTTCACACGCCGACGTACGTTGGCACTGTTGTTGCCTCCATAGGGATCCCCGGGGATGCCGTCCCAATGATATGGTTCCGTGTCGCGCAAGCCGCGAATAGGCATCGTGGATCGAGGCATGATCTGGTTGCCCCCGGTGACGATGGGAGTTTTCAGGACCCACAACAGTTGGTCGGTATGGCCGTCCGGATGGCAGCTGGCACAGGAAAAGGTACCGGTGCTGGAGGCGGCTCCCGTATTGAATGCGATGCGTCCTCGTTTGATTGCTGGATCCGTAGGATCCTGGAGTGGAACGGTAGCCAGGGCGGCGAGTTTTGCCGGGTTAGAGACGTCCACGAGTGAAACTGTGTTGGCGACGGCATTTAACACCCAGGCATGGGTCTGTTTGCCATTTTCGCTAGTAGCCAGGGCAATTCCCCGTGGGACGGCCTCCACATCGACCCGTGAAATAACATTCCCGGTCTCGACGTCGACGGTAAATATCTTGTCTGAACCCGCGGCCGAGACCACCAGCGTGGAGTCGTCCGGGGTGATTTCAATGGCAAAGGGAGTTGCCAGGGCCATGCCCTGTTCTGGTTGTTTCGGGGGCAATGGTTCCAGGTTCATGAAGGTCGGTTTTTGAATGTCGGGTTGGCCCAGGTCGATGCTCGTGATCTGGTTGAGAAAGGCCCGGTTCTGAAGTTCGGCGAGCCCGTGTTTCTTGGTTCCGGAGCGACCGTTCACTTCGTTGCGAGCATCTGTCTGGGCGATAAATACATGTCCCTTGGAATCGACGGTTAATCCATAAAGCAGCGTTCCGAGGGTGTCGACGACTTCAACGAGCTTGTCTGTTCGGGTATCAAACACGTAGAGGTCCCGGTCAGGAACGCGGGGGTGCTTGATGATGTCGACCACGTGTCCAATGGAGAGGACATTGTTGTTGCGAATCGAGTGTTCCCAGGCGTCGAAGGTCACCAGGTCACCGTCGATCTTATCGCCGGCCCCACCGGAGAGTTGTGTCGTGTTGTTGGAGTCGCAAGGGATCACGTAAAGTCGATTACCCTGCACGCGAATGGCCCGTGGGTCCTGGGCCGTGATGTCGAGTCTTTTGGTGATCCGCCGGGTGGACACGTTGATTACAGCAATCGCGTTTTCAGAAGAGAGAGCGACGTACGCCTTCTCGTTGCTGGCAAAGGCGATGCCAACAGGTTCGTCAAAGCGCGTGGCTCGCGTGTTCGGGTCGAAATCCTGCAGCGTTGCGATCACGCTCAACTGCGTGAGACTTTTTGAATCAATGTCGATGATACTAACCGAGTCAGAAATGTGATTGGCAACCCAGAGCTCTTTACCATCGGGTCGAACAGCAAGTCCGACGGGATCGACCCCCACCGGGATGCGTGCGATGACGGTTCGCCGGGTGGCATCGATAACGTCGACGGTGTCTGCAGGTGTGTTTACCACGAAGACACGGTTCCCATGCGCGGCAATGGGTGAAGCGTGGGGGCTCATGAACGCGGAATGCCCCAGGGTGGCGGCAGGGCGGGGAGCATCACTGGGCTTGACGCTGGGTGCGGTGCGGGAGACCAGCGTAATAGCTTTGGGCTCCTCGGCCGAGCAGTACCAGTAGAGGGTGATGCTCAGCGTAGCAGCGGTCAGTGTGCTGAGCAGGGGGGAGCAAGTTTTTGTGGTCATGTCGACAACTCGATGACTGGAGTTTCAGGGGCAATAATGGCTCGCCAAGTAGTCACTTCAATATAGATGTTTTGAGTATGTAATGATATGCATTTCTTGTTGGTCTGCAGTTCGATCCTGGTAACACCTGCGGGCGAGAAAGTGTCGTGGAAAGTCAGATCTCTCTTGATAATACTTGTCGATGTCCCGAAACTGGACATTATTCAGACGAGATTTGACAAATTACGACGGTCCTTGGTGCGATCCTGGGTCTCGCTGACGGGAAAGCCTGTGTAATACATTCCATGAATTCGCTTGAAACCATCAACGTGATCGTGACGATCGTGATTTTTCTAGCCGTTGCTGCGGCAGCTGGGCAGGTAATGATTTTTAACCTGACGGCTGAGAGCACCAAGAACCTGGATATCCATAAGGCAATTGCCTATATCGGTATGGGGGCTGCCGGATACGCCCTCTTCGGTGCGCGCATTCACTTTTCGGAAGAAGGCTGGATAGGGCTGGTGGCCGGGGTCCTGGGAATCGTGGCGATCACTTCACTGATCCAGAAGTTTCGCAAGCGAAACGATCCAAGGCCTCCTGTTCCAGAAAAGAAAATTGCATCCTGGGAGCCTGATGAAACCAAGAACTGGTGTCGCAAATGCCGGGAACACACGACGACGCGGAAGAAGACGGTCTACAGTTCAGAAGGTACCAGTAGCTGGCGAAAAGATGTGTGTGCCCACTGCGGTGGTGGAGTTTTTGTTCCCCTGGAAAATCGGAAGGCGTCTTACGGTTGCTGCGGTTGCGCCATGGTGCCCATCGTGGTCTCAGCTATTGCCCTGCTCTGGACATTCCAGGGGTCAGCTGATGGCCTGGGTTACGCAATTACGGCAATCATGGCGCTCTGTCTCCTGGTGATCCTGCCGTTTCCTGTGGTCCTCCTGTACCAGTATCGAAAATGGCTCAACTGGTCGCGCGAACGACAGGGGGACGCGTCGTTATAAATGGACAGCTGGGTGCCAGGACGAGGTGGTATCCTGGTCTGCGATGTCCATGTCCTAGGCTAGTTGATCAAGGACGGCCTGGGCTTCTGCGGCCTCGGGAGTACCAGCAGCTCGTTTCACGAAACGTTGCAAATGATGGATCGCCTCGTCATTCCCCTGGCGTGCCAGTTCGCAGGCCTGGTCGAAACCATGATCCGAGTAAGAGGTGTCGCGGGGTACCGTGCTCAGGTTGTATTGTTTCCAGTAGTACTGGTAGGTTTCCGATGTCCAGTCGCGGTAAACATCCGGCCAGTCGAAATGACTGAAGTTGCTGAGGTGCGGATCCAGCATGTGTTCGGCAATCGTCTCGTCCACGGCCTGGTAGCGGTTGTCGAGCGAAACGCGGAGCCGATCTTCGGTGATGTTAGGTAACGCCATGTGTAGCGTTAGTGCGGGGAAAATGAGCGTGTCGCCGATCCCGTAGTTTGTCGTGTGCCACTCCAGGCCGAGTGGCTCATAGTTTTCCGGGTTAATCATCAGGCTTCCCGCCCCCAGGGAGAAATGGTGCTGCATCACGTGATCGACCTGGTGAGAGCCTTTCAGAACGGCTAGCCCGCCGAGTTCAATGGGGCAGTCGCCGACCGGTGCCCAGCAGGTCAGGTTGTTGAAGCTTCCCTGGAAGTGCACGAAATCCTGGTGGATGGGCGTGGTGTGAGCCGTGTAGCGTGGGAACCAGAGTCGCGCCACTTTTTGAGGCTGTGGCATCATCGGGCACCCGGTAATCGCTGAAACCGTGTCAATCATCTCGGGGCGATGCGCCGATTCGTGAAACAGCTGGTTCCGATAGACCTCGTGATAGACATCGGTATAGGCCAGGTCACCTTCGGTACACTGGACACCCGGTTCGGCGATACCATCCATGGGATCGGTCCCCTGCTTGATCCAGCCACCATGCTGCATCGTGGTGAGCATCTGGCGGCGAAGCTCTCGAAGCATCTCGGGATCCTGCAAACGACGGAAGAACAGGTAGCCGTCCTCGGCGAGTCCCTGTTGCAGGGCCACGGGGTCCCCCAGGATGTCGTTGGATTCACGGAGTTCCTGGAAATCAAGATCGGTCGGAATCATGGCGGGTGGGGCCTCGTGAAGGCAGAACGCAAGTGGTAAAGGATGCTCTATTGTAACGGCTCAGGAGCTCGTCGTGACCCGTTATTGCTGGTTGTATAGCGATTGATTCAGGCGGGCCCCCTATGGATGAGAATCATGAGAGGCTAAAACTGCGAACTGAGGTTCTTTTGATTCTTTCGCACTGATCGGTTCGATGCTCTATTTTATTTCCTGGTTAACCGATTTTTCTGCAATCCTGTTTATTTTCGTAAGCACACGCTTACTCGCAGACCAGGAAACCAGTGCCCAGGCCATGGGATACCTCGGCGTGGCCTATTTCCTGTGCGCCGGCCTGGCCAACACGATCTCCGGTCGCCTGGCGGACCGGATTGGTAAGAACCGCGTGTCCGTGACGGGGACGATCGTCATGACACTGGCGTTTGCCGGGGTTACGGTCTGTGAGCCCTCGAGCATCGGTTTTTACGTTTCATACGTCACCGTGGGTTTCGCGTTGGGAGTGATCTACCCGCCCATCATGGCCTCGTTGGGGCACGCCAGGTCGGGCAAAGGTACGATGAGAACGTATCTTTATTTCTGCCTGGCATTCAACGGTGGTATTGCCGCCGCTCAGCTCAGTGGCGGAGTGATCTATCAGTACGTGGCGCCTTACGCGCCGTTTTACGTAGCCATGGGGGCCGCTGCCTTGAGTGCGGTCTGCTTTTTCTTCGTGCGGGAACCGGAGGCGGGCGACGAAGAGGCTGAGCCGGGTGCTGCCGAGGATTATGATTCAGACCTGTCTCGGTTGTTCTCACGCGTGAACTGGTGTGCCAATTTCAGTGGTATGTTCTCGATGAGCCTGATCTGGTTTCTCTTACCCAAGTTGATCGTGCAGCAGGAGATCGACGCGGATATTCACGGTACCCTGATGGCCTGTGGGCGAGCCTGCACCATCAGCACGTTCCTGCTGATGTACCTGGTGCCGAAGTGGCCCTATCGAATTGGTTTTGTTGTCGTTGCCCATGGTTTCGGCCTGGTGGGCTTGCTGGGGATTTACGTAAGTGCAAGTGCCCTCGGTTTCGGCCTGTCGGTCTGTGTTTTTTCCGTGCTGATGGGGTTCAATTATTACGGCAGCCTCTACTACAGTTCCACCGGCGCGACGGCTGACAAGCAAGGCAAGGCATTCGGCCTCAATGAGTCGTTCCTCATGTTCGGCGCGGTCGGAGGTTCATTGGCCGGGGCGTTGCTGAGCGGCGCAGAGACCTTTCGGTTACCGTTCCTGGTGGCCGCAGTCGTGGTGCTGGCGTCCCTGTTGACGCAAGTCGTGATCTGGCTCAGGCGATGACTCCCCTGCCCTTTGCCTGGTCGTTACACGGATGTCTATTACGAAGCGCTAACGAGATGCGGGTTCGCTGGCATTCGGATCAGCCGACAAGGGCTTCTTAACGGCGGTCATCGCTTCGAAATCCTCGCCAGCCAGGTCGACCAGGACATACTCTCCGCGAGACGTGACCCGGAAGATCCCGTAACGTGCATTGTTATACCTTTCCGGGGTGTTCTCCTCGAACAGGAAGGAGTTCTGCTGTAGCTTGATCGAAACCTTTCGTGGTGGTTCGTTGCTGCTCAGGTTGCCATCAACCTCAACAGCCAACAAGGCATAGCCAGCAGGGCCATATTCGTCTTTCAGTTCCTGGATTACTGAGTCCGCCGGGTTTCCTGGGGTTAACCTGGTAACCGTTCCCACGCGGTTGCTGTCCAATTCCAGGACGGCCAGTACACGAGCATTTGGATCCTGCGCAAA
>JAZADA010000064.1:0-3458 GCA_036124135.1 Planctomycetota bacterium
GTTGCCATGTCGATATTCCACCATGAAAGAGGTGTTTTGTCTGCGACCTGGTTTCCCAGCAATCGATGAACCGGCACATCCGCAGCTCGTGCGACAGCATCGAACAGGGCCATTTGCAGGCCGGCTCCCAGTTCGTCATCACACATCACATCTGCCGCGTTCTTGCCGCGAACGCGTTCCACGTCGTTGTCCTGGGTGACTCCCCAGGTGTAATAGAGGAGTGTCTCTCCGAAACCCACGTGACCTGACTGTAGCGTTACCTCGAAGATCTCCGAGTATCGCCAATGAGGTAATTCACGGTCCATGGCTCGTTGCGGTGCAGGTCGATAAGGAACCTTCACGGTCGTACGTTTGATGTCAGCGATTTTTAAATCGCCTGCTGCGCGATTGAAAACGTTGGCGTATGACGAGGCGTTAAAGACAGGGGGCAGGCTACAGGCGGCCAGGCCGGCGAGACTGCTGCGGACAAACTGGCGTCGATGCATGCGGGATGCATGAGAGGGCATGTTGGGATGATCCATGGTCAATGATGACTCCGTGATAAATCAAGGAAATAGGATTATTCTTTTTGATGATCCGGCTGGACCGGTTCACTCAGGGTAGCATACCAGTGCGGTTGTCGATCTGCGAACCGATTGATTTCATGTTTTTCCGGGACGCGGACCAGGTGCTTGGTGCGTGATCGTTGTAGATCAAGTTCTGCGTAGAGGATCTCGGGGTCCGTGTGAGCGGCATGGGCCAACGTATGGCCATTCGTGTCGCAGATCTTGCTGTGACCAATAAACGAGAAGCCGCGTTCCGTACCGACACGGTTGACGGCCATGTAGTAGACGGCATTTTCCATGGCCCGGGCATTAATCACGTAATCTGCCGTCGATTCGGAACCGGGTGGCCAGTTCGTAGGCAGGACGATCAGGTCAGCGCCTTGCAGGGCCATGATACGACTGGATTCCGGAAAAGCCCCGTCATAACAGATGTTCATGCCCACGTTCAGCGGACCAGCTGCCTGGGTGGCGAAAGGCCGATCGCCGGGCGTGGTAAATCGATCAATGCCAAGGAAAGGAAGGTGGATCTTTCGGTACGAGCCAATGACCCCCTCAGGCCCGACGAGTACGCAGGCGTTAAACAAGTCCTCGCCAGCTTGTTCCAGCAGGCCATAGATCACGAAGACGCCCAGCCGGGCACAGTGCTTGGCCAGGCGGTCGGTGCTGGGGCCAGGTATGGATTCCGCGTAAGGTAATGCTTCTTCCAGGCTGTCAAAACAGTAACCCGTCAATGCGCATTCAGGGAATACCGTCAGCTGGGCTCCCTGGGCAGCGGTTTCAACCATGTGTGCTTCCATGGCTGCCAGGTTGGCTTCCAGGTCCATCAGGGCAATGTCCATTTGGACGCCAGCGACCTTGAGCAAGTGGTCCGAGGGTACTTCATTCATGCGTGTCTTTCTCCAGGGCTTGCCGCAGGTGACCGTCAGCTTCTGAGAGGAGTTGTCGGGCGTTCTGCGGAGTCGTGCTGCGTAAATGGGATACGATGGCGGTTTTTAACTCGCCGTCGCACTTCCCAAGTAATTGTTCTGCTGCCGATGAATCCAGGTCAGTCAATTGCATCAGGATCCTGCGGGAGCGATCGGTCAGCTTGATGTTGCTGGCGCGTAAATCGACCATTAGATTTCCAAACGTTTTGCCGATTCGGACCATGGCACCAGTCGTGAGCATATTCAAGACCATTTTTGTAGCGGTACCCGCCTTGAGCCGGGTGGATCCGGTGATCACCTCGGGACCTACGACTGGCGCAATTAGCAGATCGGGGAGGTCTGCCAATTCGCTGTTTTGGTTGCAGGTCAGACCAATCGTGGAGGCGCCAACCTGTCGTGCGTATTCCAGGCCGGCAATGACGTAGGGAGTACGACCGCTGGTCGCAATACCGACCAGGACATCAGCGTCCGAGAGACGCACCTGTTCCAGGTCGTGGTGAGCCGTTTCCGGATGATCTTCGGCACCCTCGATGGAACGGGTCAGGGCCTGGTAGCCCCCGGCGATGAGTCCGACCACCATTTCCGGTGGCGTGTTGAACGTCGGGGGGCATTCGCTGGCATCCAGGACTCCCAGTCGCCCCGAGGTACCGGCACCCAGGTAAATAAGTCGTCCTCCTGTAGAAATGCGGTTGGCAATCACGTCAATCGATTGAGCAATGACCTCCGCCTGGCTGGCAACTGCAGCGGCAACCAGCGTGTCTTCCTGGTTCATGAGCTGCACGATCTGTTCAGCACTGAGCGCGTCAATTTCGCGGGAACCAGGATTACTGGCTTCGGTGGTAAGATCATTGAGCATGGTTTTATGGGTCTGCTATGATGGAGGAATTGTCTCGTATTGTAACCGCTGGAAAACATCAAGTAACGGACCGATCGCGTGAATTTATCAATTGGTGGCTGGGATCTGTTGATCCTGGTCAGTTACCTGCTGCTGGTGATCTTGTTCGGCCTCTGGATAGGCCGTGGCAAGAAAGACCTGGATGCCTACTTGCTGGGGGGGCGAGATGTTCCCTGGTGGGCCTTGCTGGGTTCGATTATCGCGACCGAGACCAGTACAGCCACGTTCCTGAGTGTCCCCGGGATTGCTTATGCACACGGGACAGGGGACCTTCGTTTTCTCCAGCTGGCGATGGGATACATTGTTGGGCGCATCCTGATTGTCTGGATCCTGTTGCCCCAGTATTTCCGGGGAAACATGTTTACCGCTTACGAGGTCCTGGATCGACGTTTCGGAGGTGCCACGAAGAAGATGGCGTCCCTGATCTTCCTGGTCACTCGTAACCTGGGGGATGGCCTGCGTTTGTTCCTGACTGCGCTGGTGTTGGAAAAGGTAATCGGTCTGTCGATCACTCCTTGTGTGCTTATCCTCGGAGTGGCAACGATCGTGTACACGTTTTTTGGCGGCATCCGTTCCGTGATCTGGAACGATTGCATTCAGTTGATCGTTTACCTCGGAGGTGGATTGCTGGCCGTCGGATTCCTGCTTAATGAACTACCTGGTGGTTGGGATCAATACGTTGCCTATGGCCAGGCGCAGGACAAGTTTCGCGTGTTCGATTTCCGCTGGGACTTTTCTGAGACATATACTTTTTGGGCGGGCATTATCGGAGGCATGTTTCTGACTCTCGGGACCCACGGTACAGATCAGATGTTGGTGCAGCGTTACCTGGCTGCTCGTTCCCAGGCTGAAGCCGGTCGTGCGCTGATCTGTAGTGGCTTTGCCGTGCTGGTCCAGTTCGCCTTGTTCCTGTTGATCGGGGTAGCCCTGGCTTGTTACTACGACCAGTTTCCACCGTTAGAGGCATTTGGTCCGAAAGATAACGATAAGGTCTTTGCTACGTTTATTGTTGATAAATTACCTGTCGGACTGGTGGGGATTACGCTGGCAGCTGTCTTGTCCGCGGCTCTCTCGACGGCATCCAGTTCACTT
>JAZADA010000065.1:0-5581 GCA_036124135.1 Planctomycetota bacterium
GGAAGAAAACCCTAGTAGAAGACCAAGAATTATGGATACCAGTATTTTTCGTGGTGGCATTCCTGCCCTGATGACTCCTTGCCTGGAAGACGGTACACCTAATTTCGAGGCGCTCGTCAAGAAAGGACAGGAAGTGATCGCGGCCGGGATGAGTGGCGTGGTTTATTGTGGATCGATGGGAGACTGGCCACTGCTCACGGATGCCCAGCGACAGGAAGGAGTCCGCCGCTTGACGGAGGCTGGAGTGCCCGTGGTCGTCGGTACGGGAGCTCAGAATCCCCGGTTGGCAGCGGAACATGCAGCAGCGGCAGCCGAGGTTGGTGCCAAGGGGCTGATGGTGATTCCGCGAGTTCTTTCCAGGGGAACCTCGACGACGGCCCAGCGTGATCACTTTGCCGGGATTCTTGGGGCGGCCCCCGACGTACCGGCAGTCATCTACAACAGCCCGTACTACGGATTCCAGACGCGGGCAGAGTTGTTCTTTGATCTGCGCAGCGAGTTTTCCAACCTGGTCGGTTTCAAGGAGTTTGGTGGTCGTGATTCACTCAGCTATGCGGCTGAACATATTACTCACGCAGATGATGATCTGCTACTGATGGTAGGTGTCGACACCCAGGTGTTTCATGGCTTTGTGAATTGTGGAGCGGTCGGGGCGATCACCGGGATTGGAAACGTGTTGCCAGGCGAAGTGTTGCAATTATTGAATCTTTCCCGGCTGGCTGCCGCTGGCGACGTGGATGCCAGGCGCCTGGCCCAGGAACTGGACCAGGCACTGCTGGTCCTCTCTACCTTTGACGAGGGACCGGACCTGGTTCTCTTCTACAAGTACATGCTGGTACTGCGCGGAGATAATAACTACCAGCGACATTTTAATCCCACCGATCAGCTTAGCGCGAGCCAGCGGAAGTTTGCGGAGGCGCAACTGCAACTCTTTAGCGACTGGTGGGAGCAGTGGCCCGGGAAATCTTACGGGCAGGGCTAGTTGCCGGTTGCCTCGTCCGCTCCCAGTACGGCTGGTAACTCGCCGCCGTCCGTGATGAACTTAATCGAGAGCGAATTAACGCAGTGTCGCGTATTCTTGGGGGTCATGCCTTCGCCCAGGAAAACGTGGCCCAGGTGTCCATCGCAGTTTTGACAGACGATTTCTGTGCGGCGACCATCCGGGTCTGGATGGCGTGTGACCGTGTTGGGGATCTCGTCGTCGAAACTGGGCCATCCGCAGCCACTGTTGAACTTGTCATCAGAGCGGTAGAGGGCAGCGTTGCACTGACGACAAATAAACGTTCCCGTATCTTTCAGATCATTGTATTCACCGCTGAAAGCCGGTTCCGTACCCTTGTTAATGATGACGTGAGATTCCTCGGGTGTCAGGTTGTTGTAATTGGATCCACCATCATTGGAATTCATTCGCTGGGCTCCGCTTGTTTGTTAAGACAGGGAAGTGAAGAGGATCTGTTATACCAAGTCTGGCAACGACTGAAACGATGGCAGGCCACCTTTGGATTGAATTCGGTAGTCGGTTATGACAATATAGTATTCAGCATGAAGGGTGCCGAATGAAATACCAGTCGTTGTTCCTGCTCGGACTATGGGCTGTCGTGTCGGCAAAGCCCACGGCATATGCCGTGGATCCTGCCGCGGTATCGGCTAGTGAGGTTCGCGTTACAGGGGGCCTCCAGGTTCTTTATGATTTTCGTGCTTCCCGTGGTCCGCTGGTCAAGGATTACTCCGGCAAGGGAAAACCGATTGATTTGCGTATCGGGAATCTCCAGGGCGTCAGGCGCAGCCCGGGGGGACTGGAAGTCCGGGGGCAGGCTGCGATCCAATCGGAACAGCCAGCGGGCAGCCTGGCAACGATGATCCGGCGGTCCGGTGCGATCACGGTGGAGGCCTGGGTTCGACCGGCGAATACGAAACAGGAAGGACCGGCACGGATCCTGACCTTTTCCAGTAATAGCACCAATCGCAATCTGACGCTGGGCCAGGAAGGAAATCGTTTCGATGTGCGGCTGAGGACGACCAGGACCACTAAGAATGGATTGCCTTCGGTTGAATCTCCCCAGCGGAGCCTGGCTTCCAGGCGGATGCACGTGGTCTATACGCGCTCACGGGGTGGGCAGGCCAGGATCTTCCTGGATGGAAAACCGGTCGCCGAAAAGCAGGTTCCCGGTGAATTGACGAACTGGGATGACAAGTATCGGCTGGCGCTGGCAGATGAAGTGAGCGGTGGTCGACCCTGGCTGGGGACCTATCACCTGGTGGCGATCTATGCCCGTGATCTGTCGCCAGTGGAAGTTCAGCAGAATTTCCGCGCAGGGGTCGACAGTCAGCCCGTGCAAGTCCAGGGTGATTTGGCTGCTCGACGATTCGAGTTGGAAGTGGCACCGCTGCTGGCCCATCACTGCCTGGAGTGCCATGATTCACTCAATCGAAAGGGCAAGCTGGATCTGTCCCGCAAAGTGGCGGCATTTGAAGGTGGAGAGAGTGGCAAGGCGATTAAGCCAAAACAACTGGCTGCGAGCCTGTTGTGGCAACAGGTCCATTCGAACGAGATGCCGAAGGGGCGAGCGGCACTTTCTGCAGCGGACAAGAAATTGCTCAAGGCCTGGATCGAGGCGGGGGCCGAGTGGAGCCTGGATCGAATTGATCCCGCGATTTATGTTCACCAGGCTGGTTCCGGTAACCAGTGGATCCGTCGGCTTACCGTCAACGAGTATGTCGAGACAGTACGACATGCGGTGAAGGTCGATATTTCCAATGAGGCACGTCAGTTGCTTCCGCCAGACGTGCGAGCTGATGGTTTTAATAATACGGCTTACAACTTGAACGTCGACCTCAAGCACGTGGAATCGTACGCTCGGCTTGCCGAAAAAATCGTACAACGTATGGAGGTCTTGCCCTTTGTTCGCGGGTTTTCCAAGCGACAGAAGTTTACGGACAAGGATATGGAGGCCGTTATTTCCAGCATGGGGAAATGGATCCTGCGTGGACCGCTGGAAGAACACGAGATTATTGCCTATCGGGGGATTTCTACCACGGTTGCTGGTGGCGGAGGGGATTTCGAGGAAGCGATGGGGGGTATCCTCGAGGCAATGCTCCAGTCTCCACGCTTTATTTACCGGATCGAGAATCAACGTGGTGATGGTGGTGCGTGGCCGGCCGGTCCCTACGAACTCGCTTCCCGGCTCAGTTACATCATCTGGGGTGGACCGCCAGACAGGGAACTGATGCGAGCTGCTGACAAAGGGGAACTGGCGGACCGGGGACGCGTGGCCGCGCAGGTGCAACGCATGCTCCAGGATCCACGCGCGGTCCATCGTTCGCTGCAGTTCGTTGACCAGTGGTTGAATCTCGAGCAATTGGCAAATCTGAAACCTGGTGCCGAGAGATACCCGGGGTGGGATCCACGGTTGGCCGAGGACATGAGGCAGGAGACGCGGGCTTTCTTTAAGGAAGTTGCCTGGACACAAAAGCGCCCCCTGGCGGACTTGCTTAATGCCCAGTTCACGTTTGCCACACCCCGGTTGGCAACGCATTACGGGTTGCAGTCGAAGGGGGCAGGTATCAATCGCTATGATTTAACATCCATTCCCGGCCGTGGTGGATTGCTCACACAGGGCAGCGTGTTAACGGTCGGTGGTGATGAAGCATCGATGGTAGCACGCGGGCTTTTCATCATGCATGACCTGTTACGCGGCGTGGTCAAGGATCCACCGCCATGTGTCGATACGACTCCGGTACGCACTCGTGACGGTCTGACCCAGCGTGCCATTTCCGAGGCGAGGTTGGCAAACCAGGCCTGCGGGGGGTGCCATGCCAAGTTTGAGCCGCTGGCCTTTGGCCTCGAGAAGTTCGATGGGTTAGGGGCTTACCGCGAACGGGATCATCATGGAAACAAGCTTCGGGATGATGGCAGTATCTTGCTGCCGGGAGAAGCTCGGCCGATCGTTTACCAGTCGAATGCCGAGATGATGAGGTTGTTGGCGGGGACGGATCGCGTACGACGTACCCTGACCTGGAAAGTTGCGCAGTTCGCCCTTGGTCGTCCCCTGGGTGCCGCGGACGCCCGGGTGCTGGATAAGATCCACGAGCAGTCCCAGCAAGATGGTGGCACCTACGCCAGCCTGCTGAGTGCGATCGTGATGAGTGATCTGGTACAATTAGTTCAAACAGATACCAACCCATCGGAGTAGGATCGATGAAGCAATCGCGTATCAGTCGACGGACCATGCTCAAGGGATTAGGGACGGTAAGTATCGGGCTACCCTTGCTGGAGGAGATGACGGTCTCGGCCGCCACAGCGGCAACGATACCGGTCCGAGCCTTTAATGTTTTCTTCGGCCTGGGAATTCCTGCACCCTTGCAGACCGAGGGGTTCGAGGGAGTCCTGGAACCCCTGAAGCCCTTGCAGGACAAGCTGCTGATCATGCGCAAGGTGGACCAGGTACGTTGTGACCAGTCAGGGATTAATGCTCATTTCGATGGTGCCTCGGGTGCTTTCACGGCAGAGCCACCCAGTGGCGAAGCCAGATCGGGTGGTCCATCGCTGGACCAGTTGGTACGCAGGACTCACTATCCGAAAGGATTACCGGCGGGCATGGTACCGACCCTGGTTGGTGGTACTTTTTTTCGGCGCAGTCGCATCAGCCGATACGTGCACAGCTACAACCCGGACGGGACCGTGGCGGGCAGCATGCAGGAACAACCACGTGATTTGTTCGAGCGGGTTTTCGGGGTCGTGCAACTGGCAGGTAAACAGGATGATCGTCGACAGCGTCTACAACGTAGCGTGCTCGATTCCGTGGTTGACCAGTACCGGTTTTTCACGGGAGCGAATTCCCCGCTGGGCAAGGTGTCAAGAACTCGGGTAGCCGATCATCTTGATCGAATTCGAGAATATGAGCAGCGTGCATACCGGTTGAAGAAAAGGGACCCACGGGCTCCGGATCTTCCCGGCCGTTCCAGTCTTCCGCACGGTGGACGGGCGGATCCCGGTGGCGAGGGAATCGATATTACCCTCGAGGAATTGACCACTGAGTGGCGGTTGATGTCGGACCTTTACGCGTTGGCGATCCAAACGGATCGAGCCCGGTTCGGTTCCCTGACATTCCTGGCGGCCGGTGAACGTATTCGCCTGGTCGGAGACTATCGCTATGACGGTAAGACGCGTTTTAAATTTGACGATGCCGCTCAGCACAAGGCGGGCGGTTCGCAGGGTTGTAGCCATGAGTGGTGGCACAAGTTTAACGAATCAAAAAAGAACGAGCAGTTGCGCTGGCACGCGCATATGATGCTGGGCGAAGTCACTCACTTCCTGCAGCGGCTTGATGCCCCGGAATGCCGTGAAGCCAATGGTAAGACCATCCTGGAGAACTCGCTGATTACGATTTCAACGGAATCAGGTGACGGCCGGCACAACAACGTGAAACGTGAGTTGTCCGGGGTGTTCCATGCGATCACGGGTGCCAATGGCCGCTTCAAGACCGGCCTGATGGATGTTGGAGCGGAGGCGTTGGATGTCTACAACACCATGCTTGGTACCCTGGGAGTTGCCGAGCGACTGGGACCACGGGATCGCAAG
>JAZADA010000066.1:0-10915 GCA_036124135.1 Planctomycetota bacterium
AAGTAACTGCTGGGCCTGTTGCTGGTGATCTGTAACATCAACAATCATGGCGATGGCGTGAGGTTGGTGTGCATCACTCGGTTGAACGATGGCAAAGCAGATTTCTCCTCCGTAGGTATCGGCCAGGTCTTCCCAGCGGATTCCCAGGCGGACGTTTGTCTGGTTCAGCTTGCTCTTGAGTTGCCGTTGCAGGTCTTCCACGAACGGCTTCATGACCGGATCTTGCACCAGTTGGCCTAGCTGGGTGCGATCAAAAGCCGCCTGGAAAGCGTCCAGGTCGGGAAGTGACAGGAAGCCCTTGGTCGTGGCGGGAAGCAATGTTTCACTGGGGCGAGCTGCCTGGGCAGGGGCCGTGAACAGTTGCAGGAGAAGAACGAGAATCAATGTTGGGATGAAAGCAAGCCGCGCCACGGGTAGTCTCCTTCGTCAGATCAGTCGATTGGGCTGAGGCAGTGCCTTAACAAAGTCTCAAGATCAGATGATAAGGCCGGTTTCAATGATATCGGCATCCCATGGGGGCGACACAAGTTTCTACGGGTGAGGTTGGGTTAAACAGTCCAGTTTCTTTTCCGGCAGGGCCCATGGACCCGGCTGGGAGGTGCTGATATTAACCGAAAACCCGGAAACTGGCAAAGTTGGATAATAATTTTGGGATGTAACGGTTATAGAGCCCCTATTTTACACTCAATTGGGCCCGGGGAGAGAGTTTGAGGCGGATTGTTATCTTTGCCTGGCCACCCTAACTGCTGGACGAACTGACTGACTCACTCCATAATCCGTGGCATGCACGAATATCATCTGGAAAATCTCAGCCAGGACCCAATCCATGGTTACATTGCTTTCACGGCAGGCTGTGACGCTGGAGAGGTCTCTGAGCAGGTTTTGATCGACCATCCCTGGGTTCAGCGTTTGCGTGGTATCCACCAACTGCAGACGGCCTGGTGGGTCTTTCCTACGGCTGAACATACCCGTTTTCAGCATGTGCTGGGAGTCATGCACTTGGCCAGCCAGGCTGTAAACAGTCTTTACGAAAGCCTGCAATCGGTTTGCCCGGACGTACCAAGCCGCGGTTACGTGGAATCTTTGTTGCGACTTGCGGGATTGTTGCATGATGTTGGCCATGGCCCCTTTGGCCATTTTTTTGACGAGTATTTTCTACAGGACTATGGCCTGACGCATGAATTGCTGGGCGCGGCAATTATTGAAGGTCCGCTGGCCCCTTTGCTGGAGGGAGTTCGTCGTAATCCGAATAGTTCCCTGTTGCCCGATGAACAGATAGATCCGCGGCAGATTTCCTGGTTGATTCGACGACCGGTCTCCGGTAGCGAGGATGAACAGCCTCGTTGGCTCTGGCTGTTGCGGACGCTGTTGAGTGGGATCTATACGATTGACAACATGGATTTCGTGTTGCGTGACTCTTACATGTCGGGCTACAGTTTTCGCCCGTACGATCTGGACCGCCTGTTGCGATATAGTTTCTTCACCGAAGCGGGAATGACGATCCACGATCGAGGCATCAATGCCTTGATGCGATTCATGACGGCGCGGATGGAGTTGTTTCGCAACGTTTACTTTCATCGTACGGTTCGGGCAATTGACCTGACGCTTGTTGACCTGTTCCAGGCAAGCAAGGAGCACCTGTTTCCGGGCAATCCATTGGAGCACCTGGACGAGTACCTTCGATTTACGGAATCTTCACTGCTGGTAGATGTTGCGCGTTGGGAACTGAGTGATGACGTTGGATTGAAAACCCTGGGAACACAATGGCAGCAATTGTTGTCACGACAGGTTCCCTGGAAGATGGTTTGCCAACGTAACCTGGTCTTTGCCGAAGGTGACTCAGAATCGAGTAGTATCTTCAGTGATCCAGAACTGGTGGAGACAAAACTGCGACAGCAACTGGGGCCCACCTGGTCCGAAGTGGATTTGCGAGTCGATATCGCGCGGCAGGTATATCGCCCTCATACGCATGGGCCAGCGGCCGGGCAGAACTTCTTGCTTGATTCGTCGTTAAACCAGGTGCGCCCGTTGCAGGCAAATGAGTTGTTTGGCAGTTTGCCTGTCAGTTACCGTATCTGTCGCATCTACGCCTTGTCGGATGATTCGCGTGTTGATGTAACAAGTGCCCTGGACTCCCTGTTGGGTGGTCATGGAGGGGACGATTTAACGAACATGTAGACTGGTGCCTGGTAGGTGGCAAGTTGGCTAGGCTTCGCTGTTTCCAGGACGGGATAGTTTTGCTGTTGTTCAGGGGAGGAATGGTTTAAATGTTTTTGGCATTTGGAGAAGTCATGGCCCGGATTGCTGCGCCCCAGCGTTTACGTTGGCCGCAGGCTGTCCCGGGAACCGTCGATGTTACCTGGGGTGGCGGGGAAGCAAACGTTTCCGCTTCACTGGCGATTTTCGGACAGCCGGTGCGATACCTGACCGCCTTGCCGCCGCATCCGTTGGCCGAGGGGATCACCACGAGTTTGCGTGGTTTGGGAGTTGATGTCGAGCATGTTTTGTGGCGAGAAACAGGCCGTATGGGGATTTACTTCGTGGAAGTGGGCTCCAATCAGCGTGGATCCACGGTGCTTTATGACCGCCAGTATAGTGCGATTAGCCTGGCGGAACCGGATGAATATGATTGGGAGCAGGTGCTGGATGGTGTGACTTGGGTGCACGTGACGGGGATTACACCTGCGATCAGTGCGGCCGCCTGCCGCTCCAATCTGGAATTAGTCAAGCGAGCGAAGCAGCAGGGAATCCAGGTTTCCTGCGACCTCAATTTCCGTAAGAAGCTCTGGATGTGGGGAGACCAGGCAACGGGTCGTGAGTTGGCGAGGCAATGTATGAGCGAAGTGATGCCCTGGGTGGATGTTGTGATTGCCAACGAGGAGGATGCCGGGGAAGTGCTGGATATCCATGCGGCGGATACGGATGTTGATCAAGGGAAGTTGCGCATTGATGCCTACGAGGAGGTGGCCCGATCGGTCGTGAAACAGTATTCGAACGTTTCCAGGGTCGCGATCACCTTGCGAGAAAGTCTCTCGGCCGACCATAATAACTGGGGTGGTTTGTTGTATGACGCTGCTGCTGATCGTAGTTGGTTGGCCCCGACGGATGCCGACGGAGAGTACCGGTCATACCAGATTCATCACATCGTGGATCGTGTCGGCGCCGGGGATTCATTCGCGGCTGGCTTGCTTTATGCCTTGAATAGTTCGCAATGGTCGGATCCCTCGCAGGCGATTCAGTTTGCGGTGGCGGCCAGTTGCCTGAAGCATTCGATTAAAGGTGATTTTAATTTTGTAACCGAACAGGAAGTTGCGGCTCTGGTTGCTGGAAACGCCACGGGCCGGGTGCAACGTTAGTTTTCGGTTGTGTGCCAATTAAGGAGATTTGTTTGGTGTCTGAAGACCGTTATCAAAACCCGCTTATCGCTCGATACGCTTCTGATGAGATGGCGCAGTTATGGAGTTCACAGCGCAAGTTCAGTACATGGAGACGCATGTGGATTGCCTTGGCGGAAAGCCAGCAGGCGTTGGGGCTGGATATTTCCGACGCTCAACTCGATGAACTGAGATCCCAGGTAGATCAGATTGATTTCGAGGCGGCCGGCCAGTACGAACGTAAATTAAGGCATGATGTAATGGCTCATGTACATGCCTATGCCGACGTCTGTCCGCAGGCACGACCTATTATTCATCTCGGAGCGACCAGTTGTTTCGTCACGGATAACACCGACCTTATTTTGCTGCGTGAAGCCCTGGAGTTGATTCGCAGTAGGTTAGTGAGCGTGATTGGTCGATTAGCTGAATTCGCAGCGAAGCAGCGTTCGCAAGCTTGCCTCGGTTTCACGCATATGCAGCCGGCACAACCAACGACCATCGGTAAAAGGGCGTGCCTGTGGATTTATGACCTGGTGTTGGATCTGCAGGAGATGCAGCATCGGATCGAGTTGTTGAAAGCTCGTAGTTGTAAGGGCACCACGGGAACCCAGGCCAGTTTTTTGAAATTGTTTTCCGGAGATCATGATAAGGTGAACCAGCTCGAGGGGTTGGTCGCCGAGAAGATGGGTTTTAGTGCCACCTACGCGGTCACTGGGCAGACTTATTCACGGAAGATCGATGCCCAGGTACTTGATGCGTTGTCAGGGATCTCGCAAAGTGCGCATAAAGCCGCTACCGATATTCGGATCCTGGCCAGTCGCAAGGAGCTGGAAGAGCCGTTTGAGAAGCACCAGATCGGTTCTTCGGCAATGGCCTATAAGCGGAACCCGATGCGAAGCGAGCGGATTTGTTCGCTGGCCCGTTTCGTGATGAGCTTGCAGTCCAGTGGGAGTCAGACAGTTGCGACTCAGTGGATGGAGCGGACGCTGGATGATAGTGCGAATCGACGACTGGTTTTGCCACAGTCATTTCTTGCGGTCGATGCTGTTTTAATCCTCTACCAGAATATTGCTACCGGCCTGGTCCCCTACCCCGCTGTCATGGAGAATAATCTCCAGAATGAACTGCCATTCATGGCCACCGAGAATATCTTGATGGAAGCCGTTGCAGCTGGTGGTGATCGTCAACAGCTGCATGAACAGATTCGCCAACACAGCCAGGAGGCTGCTTCCGTCGTGAAGCAGGAAGGTCGGCCCAACGACTTGTTGCAAAGGCTGGCCGAGGACGAGTTATTTGCTAGTGTTGACCTGGCGAGCCTGATGGAAGCATCGCAGTTCGTAGGGCGAGCTCCTGAGCAGGTTGAGCAGTTTCTAGCTGAGGTGGTGAAACCGATTCAGCAACAATTTCCGGAAGCGGACATGGATGCGGAAGTCACTGTTTGATTTCGAGACACCCTCTGTTGGCATGCCAGACGCGTTGACCTAGATCAGGTCCTGTTTGCGTTTGGTTCGTTGCTGGGGTCGATTGCATTTTCGGCAGATCCCGCTGATGATCAATCGATGGCCCGTGACGCGAAACTGATGGTCGCGAGCGACCAGTTCCCGGAAGTTCATTAGTTCGTCGCTCTGGAATTCAATCAGTTGTTGGCAATGCGTGCAATACAAGTGATCATGTTCCGGGTAGCCATAATCGTGTTCGTAGACGGCTCGTCCGGCAAGTTCAAACTTGCGCAGTAAGCCAGCGTCAACGAATTCGTTTAATGTGCGGTAGACGGTGGGACGACTGACGTAGCCTTCATCACCCTTCTTGGGTAATTGTTCAATCAAGGTGTCAGCGTCGAAATGATCATGGTGACTAAAGACATGTTGCACCAGGATGCGTCGTTGTTCGGTGTTGCGCATGCCCCGGCTTTGCAGGTACTCTTCGAATCGTTCATTAGGGGACAGGGCCACCTGTACCGTTCCGAGTGAATAGTCTTTAGTCATGAGCCGGATCTTTAGAGCAAAGGTGGAAGTGGCTTCTTATTGAGACAGTTATTGGTTGCGAAACAAAGCGAATGCAGAGGAAGAACGTGCCGGACGCATTCTCTTGTCTCAATAAGGATTTTAGAGAGACTGGGCTCGATTGCAAGCCGGTCCTTGTTTTTTGACCCCGCCCCACAAACGCGGGATAGCGTTTACACGGTATAACGCAGGCAAGGAGAGGCTGAATTGGGATCCTGAAAGGTTTCAGGTAGACGGTCCGATTCAGCTGCTCGTTTCGTCAATAAAGCGATCGAGTGCAATGTCGAGCTTGTCTTCGGTCTCATAAGTTCCCTGTTCGATCGCTTCACGGATACTGGCGATTCGATCAGCTCGTACGTCAGGAATGTCTTGAACCTGGCCGCTGAGCTCGGCAACCTTGCTGGCCAGTTCAGCTTCGTGAGAAATGTCCAGTTGATCCGCCTGGGATGTAGCTGTTGTTTCTTCTGCGGACTTGGCGGAATCGATTTGATGCGGCCCATTAATGGGTTGGGCACCGTGTACGTTAGCTGGGCCTTGAATTCGCATGGTTGAGTATCTCCCCTTGAACAGTAGGTTTGCAAACGAAAAAGCCTGACGAACCTGTATCTTGGATTGCTGCGTACCTGGAGTCTCTATGAATCCAGTCTACCTCATTGCTTTCGAGCTGGCGCCTCAATCCTTGTCGAGGAAGTACTAATCCGTGAAAACTACGAGTGACCTGTGCGAACAGATTCACGAAAGCACTTATGGTATCGACTGGATACTGGCACTAATTCGATAGAAACTACTAAGGACCTCCTTGTATCGTTCGCTCGTAGCAGACGGCTTGTAACAGCTGTAAGGATAAGTGTTTGGCCGACTCCCAGTTCGTGTCAGAGCTGAGCGGACGATTTGTATCATCTGCATAATCGGTTGTTATAGTCAGTGCGACTGCTTCATTCCCAGTCGACACCAGCGGTAAATTGAAATAGTTCTGGTTGGTACGGAAGAACTCCCGACATGGTTCTGTTCATGGCGACAGTTTCAACGTTCATCCGGATGATATCAAACGGATCATTCCGCATCGGGCAGAGAGCATAGGAAAAAGGACCGGATTAGGCAAGATCAGTCGTGCCGAGCGGGCCTTTTCAGCAACAGGGCCCTGGAAAAAGCAGGGAATGCCAGGTGCTATCACTTTTCGTGTGGCATTGATAAGGAAACGAGAAATCCCTGTTTTTGTAAAGCAAGATAACTGTCCGTAAAGCAAGGAGGTTGTTGAGGTTCGAACGAAAAGTGCTTGATCGTTTCGTTTTCCAGCGAACAAATTGCTAGTTGGTAGCGTCTCATCATTGTTCTACCCATTCCCTCCCACCGGTGCTTGTCATCGAGAGACATGCCGGTTCAATGGGATCCGTGGGGCATCACATGGAGGTCACTTAAATGTCAACTTCTCCACATGTGCAACTGGTCTTAACGGGTGATTGTTCCTATGGAAGAATCCGAGTCGACATGGAGTCTTTCTTTGAGTTCAGTTTCGATCTCACGGAGCAACTCCAGTCCCTGGAAGCGGACTGGCAATCGTTTGCTACTCCGCGGACGCATGTTCCGACTGCTAAGGTCAACGACTTGCGTTTTCGATCACGTTTGTAATGGCAGTCTGTCATCAAGAGATCATCAGGGAGAGGTTGTCTGCTGGATGATCCAGCGGACGGCTGCCTGAGAACGTTGATTCGCGGGTTCCTGGCTGAGAACCATCTTGTCTTTTGCCTCGAGTGCCTGGTAGGCGGATTGAGCGACATGGATGCTTTGCGAGCTTTCACTGGCGAGCCAGGTGGCCTCTGGACTGGCAACAGCCAACATGCCGACGAGATCGTGATAACGTGCGCCACCGGGAAGGAATGTAGGGCTGTGTAAATCGCTGACGTTACTGAAGCGAAACTGCTGAGTATCGGCAGCGAGTTGGTCAATCGCATCACGTGCTTGTGCTCGAGCGGCAATAGCCAGCGGACCGGTCTGGTCCAGTGCGATCACGCTTACGGACTTGGGCGTGTAGTCATGATTGCGAATGAAGGTGACCAGGGCGAGTATGTCATGAACTCGACGTGCAAAGAGTGTCGAATTGTAGCCGAAGGAATAAGCTGCTGATTCGCGAGGATTTGCTACTCGCCGTGTTCTTGTGATCGCTTTTCCGTCGAGTAGGAATTCACCCTGGTAGAGAAGGTCAATGCCAACCACACAGAGCTCCTGGTCCAGGAGCTTTTGGACGTGGGTATTTGGTTGGCCATTGGCCTGGTAGATGCCAGCTTTTCCCTTCTCGGATAGCCAGATGGCAATGTGACCATTCCATTGCTTGGGGTAGAGGAAGACAGTGGGTAGCTTGCCTCCGTTTTGTTCGGTGTTAAGCCAACCAGCAAGTTCGATGTGCTGGTCCTTTTCTTCCTTGTGCAACTGGTCGTACTCGACGTCTGCTGGCCTGGGCAGTCCGCGGCCGACCACGGTGTCGATACCACTTCCCACGACTTGCCGGTACTTCCTGAAGGACGCTTTGTCGCGGGGAATCAGTTGGTCCAATTGACGTTGTGTATCGCGGTGCCAGTACTGCAAGAGGTTGCGTTCGAAGTCAGCGCCACCAGTTGGCTTTGGATTAGCCTTGTCCCAGACCGTGAGGTCATTGATTTCCTGGAAGGTGTAATCTTTTTCCGGTGGGACTTTTTCGAAGCCCAGTTTTAAGTGTTGGTTGAAGAGGTGATACATTGCCTGGCGACTTACCTGGTTGTAATTATGTTTGAATTCCGTACGTGACAGGAGCTTCACATGGTCGGCTGCCCCCAGCATCCGATAGTGGGCCTGTAGCTCTGGAAATCCCTTGGTTGTCATTTCTCGTGTCCAGTCATCGGCAGCACTGAGGCCAAGTGGCCTGGGGGCAAAGAGGGCCGCGATTTCGACATTTCCAGTTCCGACACGTAGGCAGCAGGCATTTTCGCAGGTGCAGCCACCCTGCATGGCAGTTGAGACCATGACGGCTGGGAAGGCAGCAGCGATCCGCGGATCGATGGCAGCCAACATAAAGGTTTGCGTGCCACCACCACTGGCACCGGTGACCGCGATCCGTTTCTTGTCGACGTCGGGCAGGGTTTCCAGGAAGTCGATGGATCGAATGGAATTAATGGTTTGCAGTCCCATTACGGATTGCAACTGCGATTCAGCCTGGGGGCTAAAAAGTCCCCAGCGTTGAAGGTGATTCATCTCCGGACGTTGCCGGGCGAATTTATGTGCCAGGTCGAAGGAAATTTGCACGCTGTCGGCATATCCAATCATGTCGTAGTGAAACACGATGCAGCCCATGCGAGCGAGGTGTACGCACCTTGCCTGGAGGGGGCTGCGACCGGCTTGCGTGAACTGTTCTGCGCCCAGCTTGATCTGTGCCTGAACGCCACTGGCGGCCACCTCGTGAAATCTGCCGTTGCTCCAGTGTCCGTGGGGGCAGAGTACAGCCGGGTGCGGGCCGGTTTTATTGCGGGGTCGGTAAAGACTGCCGGTGACATAGAAACCTGGAAAGCTCTGGAAGTAAACTTTCTCGATACTGTAATCATTAAAAACCTTACGCCCATGGATGACACTTTTCAGCGGAGTCTTGGTGGGCATTGGCCAGATTCCCTGGGAGACCAGTAGTCGCTGTCGGACCTGTACCTGGCGTCGTCGCCAGTCCTGCCGCGTTTCGCTTTTCCGGAAAGGGAAGTAACCATCCAGGTCTTTGAGCGGCGCAACTCGCTGATCATCAGGTGTCACGCCGACCTTCAAGAGTCGAGGGCCCTGGGCCAACAGGTCCTGGTTGAAAAGCATGGCCAGGAGGAAACTGGCAACAACAAAGCGGGTCGTTCTGTGAAAAGCGAGAGACATGGTTAGATTCCTTGCGACAGAACTCGAGGATAGCTACAGGATCAATGGTCGTTAGTTTACGAGTGTGAGAGTTGCTTGACTACCTGCGGGCAAGTAATCGGGAGCGGAACGCGAATAGTTGACAGCAAAAAAAAAACCACCTCGTTGAAATAACGAGGTGGTTCTTGGAGTCGCGATGATTGTGACTCACGCAATAGCTGCCCGTTAGCTAGGGGGTAAAGCCACTGCCAATCGGCTGTCCGTCTCGACGGTCGCCCAATCGCTGGTAAGTCATGTAATCGATCGTTTCACTCAGGAAATGAACAGAACCATCGGCAAAAACGACCTGGGCTCCGCCCTTGTGCTTGGACTTGAAGCCGATCGATGATTGCCAGTTTGAATAATGTCCACAATCCCGGGCGCCCGGATGGCCCGGTTCACCGATCCCACGGGTGGGATAGTTGATCGGAGCAGGCGTTCCGGCATAAGTCGAATTGTATCGGAACCAACCACCGGCATGATGGCCAGAACGATTTGGCAGCATCTCTCCGATGGCAATCACCTGGGCCGTGCCATCGGTGATGTCTCGGAACCTTGCGGCCCAGGGGCCACGTCCAAAGAGGCCGGAGAGCCGATAGGCGCGGCTATCGTTACCGAAGTTAGCTGGCCCTGTCCCAAAGACGTTCCCCGGGTAGTCATTGCACCAGTTTGATCGCGATGCAAAACGTTGCGAGCCATAGGATACGGCGTAGCAGTGAATGGCACGGTCTCGTAAAGGATTGGTTCCCGTCAGGTGAGGATCGACATTCGCCGAAGGACAGAGATAGGCATCGATGCTCTCGGAACGAACCAGTTTACCTAGAGTCGGATCGGATATGGCAATGTGATAGGGCGTATTTTGATTGGCAGGATTGCCGGCAATCGTCATGTCGACCTTGCTCAGCAGAGGTTCCTGTTCAATGAATGCCAGCAGCTTCACGAATTCACTGCCTCGAGCACTCGTCGTCCAACGGAAACCGTTTTTCGATTGGCGAGTCCAGTAATACAGTCCCTTGCCAGGGAACCGCTTGTACGTTTCGTGGTAATTGTGCAGAGCAAGCCCCAATTGCTTGAGGTTGTTACCGCAGGACATTTTACGGGCGGCTTCTCGAGCAGCCTGAACAGCGGGAAGCAGTAATGCAACTAGAATCCCAATGATGGCGATTACCACCAATAGTTCGACGAGTGTAAAACCACTCTTTCTTCGTGGTCTGGACCTGTTCATTGCTAACCGTCTCCTTATGCACTGTGCGAAAACTACATGACAAAATTATGATAACAAAAAGGGTGTTGCAGCGAATCTCATAGGATCCACTACATCTCTAGGATAACCTGCTTTTTCAAGACTTGGAAGAGCTGGGTTGTAATTGGGGCCGAGATTTACACACCCCCCCCAGGAGCTGGGTTTTTCCTTGTTAAGATCTTCCGTTTAGAGGTTGGGGCAATCAAAAAAAAACCGCTGCAACGCCCAAAATCGGACGTTGCAGCGGTAAACACGCTATCGATTGCAACCCAAGGGGGCTGCAATACCAACCGGTTAGGGCACGAAACCCGATCCAATTGGCTGGCCATCTCGTCGATCGCCAAGTCGTTGATAAGTCATGTAATCGATCGTTTCACCGATCAGGTGAACCGATCCAT
>JAZADA010000067.1:0-20606 GCA_036124135.1 Planctomycetota bacterium
CCAGGGACGACAGTTCAGCGTGGAGCTGCATGTCCTGCCGGGTGAGATCCGAAAATATCGCGATATCTCGTACGCCGTACTGGCCGGTATCAACTTCCTGCAGGAAGCCGAGCCGGTCGAAAACACGCCTGACAAGGTGCCCCCAGGGGAACCGGATAAGCCGGCAGACGAATCTCCCTGACCTATCGATTGGTTCCCGTCGACGACTGAAAGTATTACTCTTTCTTCGCAGCCGTAATCGCAAAGACATGCGTCTTGTTAGCGATATAAAGAACATCATTGGCAACGATCGGCGTGCTGTAGACCGAATTGCCCATGTTGATTTCTGCGATCGGATCATGTTTTTCGCTGGACAGATTAAAGACGCTTACATCGCCATCTTCATCACCGATGTAAACATGATCTTCTACGATTAATGGTGAACCCCAGGCTGCTGCCAACATGTCGTAGGTCCAATGAACGGCCCCCGTCTTGGCATCCAGGCAGTGGAACAGTCCACTAAAGTCCGATATGTAAAGCAGGTTATCCTTGATCGCCACCGTGCCACAACTACGGTGCATCTGCTCTTCGAAATCAATTTCACCGTTATCGTCCTGGTCGAAATTACTATAGTGCCAGATCACGGCAGAATTCTCGTTATCACGAGCTGCCTGGCCATCTTCTTCGATGACAGCCTGTAATCGCTGGTGTGGGATGACCTCTCCCGTTTTGACATCCACGGCCAGTTCGACGCTAACATCCCCTCGCTTGGTCGGATCAAGGCACCATAGATGACCTTCCCCCTCACCATGTTCCGGATCCTGACCCACGGCCACGTAAACGCGACCTTCATGGATCACCGGAGTGGCAATAATATTGTTACGCGTTCCACGACCACCAAGTTTCCAGACAGAGGCCTTCGGGTTGGCATCAAATTTCCAGAGCAACTCGGGACTTCCATCTTTGCCGGCATCCGCGCGAAAGCTGTAAACCCAACCATCACCACCGGCGAAAATGGCCTGCGGAACTCCATCCAGGATACCTACCGCTGGCGATGACCACTGGCCATGAAGAATGTTGGCACCCGGTGACTTATCCGTCCAATACACCTCACCCGTGTTCTTGTTCATGGCAACGAAACTGGGAGCTGCTGGTTGCGGCAAATTGATATGTGACTCATCCAGGCCATTGGATGTATTGACAAACAAGATGTCACCAAAGGCCGTTACGGAACAGGCACACATGTTATGCTGGGACACCTTCAGGTTACCCATCATGTCGTATTTCCAGATTTCATCTGCTTCGTTTTTATCGTCAACGGTTACCACCTTGAAGGCGCTCAGCTTGGGCCCGATCTGCTTGATCACGATTTGGCGATCGGATTCACCAATCTTGGCTGCCACCTGCCACCCTTTGCCATCGGCGGCGGCGGAGATCGTTACCTCGGCTGGCAGTTCCATGCCCGCCTTGGCAAACGCTTCCTTCAGGGTATCAGTCAGCGCGCCGTTTTTTAACTCGGCAATGGCCGGAGCTACTGTATCCGTTTTCGGATCCGCTCCCTGGCGAATATCAAAGAGGCGAGCCATTCCGTTTTTCAAGTCTCCATCATCCTCGCCATCATAGTATCCCTCGGAATCAAGACAGATCACTTCACCGCGACTGCTCACAAACCAGAGGCGATTACCCTCCACCAGGGGTGCACAGCAAATGCCCTGTAACGGCCAGTCATGGACACGACCCGTGGGCAACTTCTCGCTGGAATGTTGCCAGAGAAATTCCCCTGTCGCCTCGTCAAAGCAAATCAGGCAGCCCAGGTCAACGCGCGGTCCGTATCGCTTGAGATAGCCCGCACTGTTATTGGTACCAACGAACACGCGACCACCGGACACGACGGGATTACCGTAGGTCTGGCTGCCAACGCGTGCTGCCCACTTGATATTCAGGGCAGAACTGGAATCCCATTCCCCCGTCTTACGGTCAAAATTTCCGACCTCCCATTCGATGGGAATTCCCTTACCAATCGGAACATTGTTTCGCAATGAATTACCTCCCCACTGGGCCCAGTCACCTGCCACAACGACCGGATTACTGGTGGGCGCCGTGGATGTCTTCGCGACCTCTTTCTCCTGACCAGCGTCCTTCTCCTGATCATGACCCTCCTCGTCGTGGCCATCACCATCTGTGGCGTTTTCCTGACCCTCGTCCGCGGTTTTTTCGACACCCGCTTCACCCCCAGCAGGTTTTTCCTCGGGCTGGCAACCCATGGAACTCACTAGCAGGAACATACCCAGGCTAACCCATAAGAACGTCGTGCCTGCGGCAACTGACCATTGCATTCTCTTCATCCGATTAATCTCCTCGTTAAATCCTGCCATCATCGTCTGGCATCGACGTTTTAGTTTTCACTGACCTGAATATTATCCAAATAAATCTCAGCATCCTTGGCATTTCCAAAGAGTCCTGGACTACCGGAACGATTGGGCACAGCGTCCGTAGCCTCAATGGTCCATCCGGAAGGTTCCTTTTCGCCACGGGGCCAGACTTTTCCACGCAGAACTGCCTTATCATCTTCCACGGCGGCACGGAACTTCATGTGGTACCACTTGTTGGGGTCCCAGGCAAAATCAATGGTCTTGGCCATACGCAACTGGGGTACCCAACTGCGAATCTGCAGACGCTGATTCTCGCCCTGCAAATCCATCGTATAACCCTGGGCAATCAACCCGATATCGGGGAGCTTGTCATTAGTAATTGCTCCCTGGACATCCGCCTCGATGGTGTAGTTGGAAAGCTCGGAATGACCAAACCAGCAGCGACTGCGGGTCCCCTTGGGAATCGTCGTGATCTTAACCATCACGTTGCTACCATCTTTCTCTCGCACCACATGACGGTAACGGGCACCGACCCAGGTAACAGGAGGATCCGTTAATTCATCAAAGGTAAACTTCCAGGGCAGATCCGGCACGATACGAATACGCGCCTTGCCAACCAGGTCACCAACACGAGCGCTCACGAGCGTGGCTGAATGAACCGTATCGCCAGCGGCTTCGTACTTGCCAGCCGCATCGATCGCACCACTACCCTGCAGTGTAAATTCAACGCCACTCTTTAACTCCTTCAACAGTTGGCCTTGCTGATTGAAGAGCCGCACGGTGTATTGCTGCGACTGTCCCGGTCGGAGCAGGGCATCGGCAGGAACTACCTGCACATGAGCCGCTTCCGAGTCCGCAGCCACCGCCTGCTCGGAAGCCGGGGAGTCCCCTGCAGAAACGCCAGAGGTTTTTGATTTATCTTCCAGGCAATACAGCCCACCGGTCGTATTGAGATAGATACGTCCATGCGAAACGATGGGAGACGCATGGCACTCTTCACCACGCGGCAAGCGACCATATTTCATTTTCTGGACACCCTTGTCTTCATCGGGCTTCAGGATGTACCAGCGACCGTTGGCCGTACAGATATAGATCTTGCCATCTGCCAGCAACGGGCTGGGACGCATCACCGTACCGAGAGCCACGCGTTTAGCGACTGGTTCACCTGTCTTGGCATCGAGGATGTGCAACTTGGCCCGATCGTCAAAACAATACAAGCGACCTTCATGGTAAATGGGTGAACTCTTGCCCATCATCATCTCTGGAACCTTCCAGAGTTCATGAGTCTTGGTCACATTGCCTTTGCCGGTCGCGTCAATGGCCACGATCGCGCCCATGGCCGTCCCCGCAATATTCTCTTCGCTGTGTCCGCTAAAGACCCGGTCCCCAACGACCAACGGCGCTACATTCAAGCCGCGACGAGAAAAACTGTAATTCCAGATGGGTTGCCCCGTACGTGGCTGGAGAGCCCACACGTCTCCATCTCCCGAACCAAAGACGAGTGCTTTTTGACCTTTTAGCGTCGTAACCGTGGGGCTGCTGTAAGTCGTATCATAGGGCAGTGGCCGGGTACCATTAAACCAGACAATCTCTCCGGTTCGCTTGTCGAAACCAACAAACCGATGAGCCGGCTTGGCCATCTCGCCCCAGCCAATGACGATCGCACTGACAATCACCAGGTCATCACAGATCACCGGGAAATTAGTCCGGCCACCGTAAGTACTCAACAAGCCAAAACGCTCGTGCATGGAAACGGACCAGACCACCTTGCCGGTCGCACCCTCCAGGCATTGAAAGTAACCGCAAACTCCGAGGGCATAAACATAACCGGTTTCCGGATCACCACAGACCGAACTCCAGCCAACTCGCGTATCAGGGACATCCGACAGGAACACGTTGAACCGATTTTCCCACACCGTTTTTCCCGTCACGGCGTCTAGGCAAACGACTCGCTCACCTTCGCGAGGGGTTTCCGCTTCAGCCCGGGTGAGCAAGTAAATTTTTCCATTCATCACGATGGGAGTACTACGGCCACCGAGGTCATCACGTTTCCAACTGACATTGCTTCCCTCGCCGCCGCGAGGATCCCAATCGTCAATCAACCCAGTTTCATGAGACGTCCCGTTATAGGAGGGCCCTCTCCAGAAGGTCCAGTCCAGCGGATCTGCCTTGGCTGAATCAGCCGTCTGGGCCAGGACCTGGTTTGTATTGAAGCCAACACCCGTCAACAGGGTGCCAATCAACAGGGCGGCGACGCTGAATAGACCGCTCCGAGAGCGAGATCGTACTGCAGGAGAAAGGACGCTCGTTAAGCTCATGTTCCGTTTCATAATCTACTCACATCATCAAATGGTCAAAACAATAAAGTCTGCTTTCAGGCCCAAGAATACGGGACCAGTAAGCGTCCGACAAGCAGGACCGCAGATAGAAATCGTCAGCCCCTGAAATCCTCGAAAAAAACACCCCTATCTCCCGTTAATCAAACCACTCGTCTGACGCGTCAAACTTGGGAAAAACCACGATTAAGACCTTCATTTTACCCACGGCACGATGACGGGTCCCCGGACGAATTAACACGCACAGCCCGGGGTAAACATCGATCAGCTCATCATCCAATTGCAGCTTGGCTCCTGGGTCACATTCCAGGAAGTAATAGGTTTCCGTCAATCGCTTGTGATAATGGATACGGGCATCTTCAGAGATCTCCGTGACATGAATCGTACCCGGGTAATCTTCTACCTCCGCAAAGGCCCGACGGGCGGACCCACACGGACAGGGAACTCCTGGCAGCTGGGTAAAATCAACCCGTTCGTAGCCTGTGGAAGATGCGTGTTTTGTCATACCGGAAGGTAATCAGCGGAAGGAACCTCAAAAGTTACGGAAGCCGGATATTTTAACAGATTCGCTACACCCAAACCACAATATGCAATTATAGCCGGCTATTTCTCCAATTGAGCACTCCCGGGCCATCATAAAATCGCTACAGGTTCACTAGTTTACGGAATCGCAAATTTTTGCGCAACAGTTGTTCTAAACCACTTGGCTGAAAAACGTTTCGAACTTTCAAGGCCACCGGTTTTTCTCTCCGATACCTTTCTGTGTTAGTCAGTGCGGTTCGTGGAGTCTCCTTGGGCGCCCGGATCAAATTAAATCAATCGAAGTGGCATGCTCAAACCTTGGTCAACGGACGATCAGTTTGACACGCTACGTCACTTTACTCTAGGGACAACGGGTGATATCGCCTCCTGTGACTTACCAGTGACAGAGGATACCGCGGTTCCATCGTATTAGGAGACGTCGCAATATGAAGTGGAATATTATCATCGGATCGTTAGTGTTGGGCCTCTGTGTTAGCTCACAAAGCTATGGCTTTGAGTTGCTTGACCGGATGCTTGGCCTTAAAGGCTGTGGCTGTGAAGCCAAGAGCTGTGAAACCAAGGCAGACGCAAAGTGTGGTGCCGAGAAAGAAAAGGCCAAGGACAAGTGTGGGGCCGAGAAAGAAAAAGCCAAGTGTGGTGCCGAGAAAAAAGCTGGCTGCGACGCCAAGAAGAGTCGTGGTTCGTTGCTTGGTCACCTAGGCTGTGATGCCAAACCCAAGTGTGGTGCGGACAAGGACGCTGGTAAAAAAGCTGGTTGTGATGCCAAGAAGGAAGCTGGCAAGCCCAACTCCAGTCAAAACCAGAATGAAGCCAAGGGCAAGCCCGTACGCGTTGAAAAGAGCAACAAGTGCGGTTCCGAAAAGGCAAAGTGCCAGGCCAAGAAGAAGAACGACTGTTCCGCCAAGAAAGAATCGTGCCGAGGTAGCTTACTCGATCACCTTCTTTCCCTCGGGCACGGTTGTGATGACAAGGCCAAAGACGATGCCAAGTGTGGCGCCGAACGCAAAAAGCGTTGTGGTTGCGACGCTGCTGGTGACAAGGCTGAAAGCAGTGCCGAAGTAACCCCTCCGACGCCTCCGGCACCGGTAGTGGATCCTTCCGCTCTTCTGCCCAGCCAACGTCGCGTTGTTCACGCCAGCCTCAACACGATTCGCTAGGTTGAAGTGGCTTGAATGCCGATAGAACAAGGCAGCCTGTTTGGATACCTTATCTGAACAGGCTGCTTTTTTGCGCGCCCTGGACAATTCCGCTTACGCATCTCCTTTTACGCATCCGATCCCGTGGAAATCAGGCTGACCGTAAAGCCCAGTAGGTCATGGTGCTGTCGATAGTGGTCGATCAGTGGTTGGAAATCACCCGATTTGCCAGATAACTCCAGTAATGAAATCGTTTGCCCATTGGTATGGCCTGCCTCGGCATACAATTCCAGGGCACGGTTCAATGCCTCCTCGTGGCGCCCCAGCCGAGACAACAGGCTGACATAGACCTCGATAGCCACCAGGCCGTATTGATCAACAGGAACGTTACGAGCACGATCCTCGAAGTGAGCCAGGGCCGTATCGACATCCTCTCCCAGCAACGCGGAAAAGTAGAGTCCATGATGTGGATAGAGTTCCGTGAAAGGTTCGTCTCCCTCGTACTGGAACTGGGCATCCAGGCGTCGACCATACTGGGTCAAATCTTCTCCAAGCCGCAGGTGTTCAGGCTTTTCCAGGAGCCTGGCAAACCGGACCGTGGCCGCCAGGTGACTGGTATCAATGTGATAAGCATGCTCACCGAACAACCAATCACGATCAGCTACCAGTTCTCCCAGGGTCGACTCCGTCGGCGCACTGCCTTGCTGCTGCTCAATGTCCGCCTTCAAGGTAGCCATCAATTCTGCATGTACATGTTCGACCAATTGAGCCGTGATACCCTGCTGATCCGTTGGCTCACACTGGGGCGCGAGCGACTCAAACGTCGTAATGGCGTTACAGGTGCCATAGTAACCAAGGACTTCTGCAAAGCCTCGTTGTGGATCGATACCCTCGTGCAGGGCAACCTCGACAAATTCATCCCGGTTTTCATCATCCAGGATTACCTTCGCAAGCGCATCCTTGACGAGCTGTTTTTCGCCAACCGGCCGCAGGTACATCCACCCCTCCCGCAACTGACCACCCTCGATCAGCAAAAGACCCACTTCCCGGCAAGCAGCGATCAAACCATCTTCAAGCTGATCTCGCTGTTGGCCATCAAGTTGTTCATCGCTGCCAGACGGCATGGGCGATAGCCCCAGGCCAATCCGGGCCTGCATCTTCAATCCTTCAAACAACTCGTGATACTGTTTTTGATCCCGCAACTGGTTTACCAGTTCCGCTACGGCAGCTACCGCACCACCATCATTCCATTCGGATTCAAGTCGTTCGAACTCTACTTGTGTCGTAGCCATCAGCAATTTTCCTGCGGTCAGAGGGATAGAATAAGTGTTTCATTTTATACTAACAGTCCATTGCAACGGCGGCTAGGTGCGAGAAAACCCCTCCAGGAAAGCTTCACCGGTAAATCCGAGCCTGGCAGAACTCGACAAGTTGCGAGCCGGCGCAGACAAATTCGCTGGGGCCACTTCTTCCCAGCCATTTGTCTCATTAGGATGAAGCCTATGAACACCCCAGGGAATGATCCGCTGCCAGCAACCGGCTTCGCCGGACTCCATGTGGCGGCCTTTGAAAGTCGACGGGCCCGAGAAATCGGCCGCCTCATTGAGAAACATGGCGGTATCGCCCATGTCAGCCCATCGATGCAGGAAATTCCATTAGCCAAGAACAAGGTAGCTGTTGATTTTGCCCATCGGCTGATTACCGGTGAAATCGATATCGTGGTTTTCCTGACCGGCGTCGGTTTCCGCTACCTGCTGGAAGCGATACGACCCCACCTCGACACCAGTCGCTACCTACACGCACTGGAAGATATCACCACCATTGCTCGCGGTCCCAAGCCGGTGGCTGCCATGCGAGAAGCGGGAATCGAACCCTCGCTGCGAGCAGCTGAACCCAATACCTGGCGAGAAATTCTTACGGCACTCGATCAGCAGGGATCCCTGGCCAACCAGACCGTTGCCATCCAGGAATATGGCCTGTCCAATCCCAGCCTGGTAGCCGGACTGGAAGCCCGTGGAGCGACCGTTGTCTCCGTTCCCGTCTACCGCTGGAAACTGCCGGATGATCAAAAACCCCTGGAAAACAACCTCCAGGCAATTGCGAACGGTGAGCGAGAAGTCCTTCTCTTCACTTCCGCACATCAGGTTACGCATGTGATTACCGTTTGCCAGCAACTGGAACTCGAAGATGCATTCAAACACCAATTACCTCAACTGGTCGTCGCCTCGATCGGCCCCACGACCAGCGAAGCCCTCCGTGCACACAACATCCCCGTTGATCTCGAGCCAGATCATGGGAAAATGGGAAAACTCGTTTCCGCAGCTGCGGACCAATGCCATCCAATCCTAGGACGTAAACAGGTTGCCTCTGCCATGCTATCCGGACCTGCCTCCGACCCATCTGACTCCCATGCCCCCTGGTATGAAAGTCCGTTCATGAAAGCCTGTCGCCAAGAGCCCTGCTCGGTAACCCCGGTCTGGTTAATGCGGCAGGCTGGGCGCTACATGCAAGAATATCGTGAGGTTCGCGCCCAGACGACTTTCCTGGAACTCTGCAAGAACCCTGCTCTCTGCTCGGAAGTCATGTTAACAGCCGTCGAGAAACTCGGAGTCGATGCGGCAATTATCTTTTCTGACATACTCCCCATCCTCGAACCTATGGGCCTGGAGCTGGAATACCAGGCAGGCGAGGGCCCGGTGATTCACAATCCACTACGTGACGTGAGTGACGTGGATCGCATCCTGGAACTGGAAGATATCGACTCGCTCGATTTCGTGATGGAAACGGTACGGCAAACGAGGCAGGATCTGCCCGCGGACCTACCACTGATTGGCTTTTCCGGGGCCCCTTTTACCCTGCTCAGTTATGTCATCGAGGGAGGATCCAGCCGCAATTACCTGCACACCAAGAAACTCATGTACCAGGATGCGGGCGCCTGGAAAACACTCATGGAACGGTTTCAACGGGCTATCACGCGTTACCTGAATGCCCAGATTGAAGCAGGGGCTCAATGCGTTCAGTTATTTGATTCCTGGGCAGGCTCTTTAAGTCCACTCGATTATCGGCAGTACGTACTCCCCTACGTTCAGCAGATTATCTCGTCGCTACCTGCATCCGTGCCCGTGATTAATTTCGCTACAGGGAATCCTGCGCTGCTGCCCTTACTGGCCGAAACCGATTGTGCCGTAGTCGGCGTCGACTGGCGTATCGGACTGGCCGACGCCTGGCGAACTGTTGGTTTCGAGAAAGCTGTCCAGGGCAACCTGGATCCAACCGTACTGCTCTCCAATCCACGAGAAATCCGCAAACATGTCCAGGCTGTACTCGACCAGGCTGACAATCGCCCCGGGCACATTTTCAACCTGGGACACGGCGTACTACAGCAAACTCCCGTTGAAAACGCCATCGCGGTCGTAGACCTGGTCCATGAACTTAGCCAGCGTTAGGCAAGTGCAACCGGTTTACAGCCGGTACTTTTCCGGGACAGATCCCTGGTTAATACTGTTGATCAGCTGTCGCAAACGCCCATGAGATCGACGATTGAAATGAAATACCAATCGAGGAAGATCCTTTAAATCGACCTCGCCCTTTTCCTCGGGTAAGGCTTCCGACCTTTCCAGGCTGCCCTCGACAATCAGGTCCTTGAAATATCGATTCAGATCGTCGAACAATTCCGGAGCAACTTCCGTTTCCAGTCGCAGCACAAGTCGATCGTGGACATATCGCATGCTGTGGAAAACCGTGAAAAAGTCCATCACCTCATCCACCGCTTCCTGGCAATCATTCGTCACCAGGTACAGGCTGGAATCCATGGAAGAGATCATCCCGCCGCCAAGCAGTTGCTCCCCAAAGAACTGTTCCAACTGTTTCCAGTAAGTACCGCCGGGAGCATCCAGCAAGACGACCGGAACCATGTCCCGCTTGCCCGTCTGGAGTAAAGTCAGTACTTCCAGGGCCTCGTCCAGCGTACCGAAGCCACCCGGCAGGCAAACCACGGCATCACATTCCTTCACGAACATCAACTTTCGCGTGAAAAAGTACTTCATGTTGACCAGCTTGTGATCACCAGCAATGACAGGATTGGCTTCCTGTTCGAAGGGCAACATGATATTCAAACCCATCGAATGTTCCCGCCCGGCACCGACATGCCCGGCTTCCATGATCCCAGCAGCAGCACCGGTCACAACCATCCAATCTCGCTCTGCCATTGCCTTGCCAAAAGCGACCGCCTGTTGGTAAGTAGCTTCTTCCGGACCCGTGCGGGCCGAGCCAAACACCGTAACCTTGCGGCAATTACGATAGGGGGCAAATACCTTGAAGGCATAGCGCAACTCGCGCAAGGTTCGACTAAGTATTTTGAGGTCACCACGGGCTGGTTTGTCCGCAGCTAATTTGTCTGCAGAGAGCCTGATACGCGCAATTAAATCATCAATCTGACGTCGATGCTTCTTGGATACCGGTTCTTGCTGACCCATGCGACGTCTCCCTCTAAGCCGGTTGCGAACCCGGAAACGATTCGATGTCCATTATAGTGTGAACCCTTGCCAGACAAACAACTGTCCAAGCATCTCCGGTGTCGGAAGCTAACATCCCGTGCCGCAGATCTTCCGTGACAACGCCCAACGGTGTGATGGTCAAGCAGCTTTCGTAATCGGGTGATTCGCATCCGGCCGATCCAGGTTGCCTCGGTAGCGACGGTAAGCACAAAGGACCTCGTGGAAGTCCTTAGAAATAACCACCTTGTCCATATCAAAATCCTGCATCCAGGAGCGTTTGGACTCCAGCGCATCGGCTAACCACGGAAGGATGTCACCCCAGTACACGGTGACCTGATCTTTTCCCTGGTCCTGCTGGACAGTTCCTGTTTCTGAAGCTGCGACCTGGTGTACGCTCAAAGCAACATTCGTTGCGTCGTCCAGCAATCGTTGTTTTTCTTCTCGATCAAACTGTTTCATAATCCAACTCTCTCTCAACACTACTTTCGTTTCTCAAAGGTGCGTCACCACGGTCCCTCTTGACCCACTCATTGCTTGTTATCTTGTGCTGTGAGGCTGTACATCGGTCACAATGTCGAAAGACTTCACTCTTTCTCAGAAAATTTTTCCCGCGGCCGTCCTGGAATACTTTTTTCATTCATTACAGCGCAGAACTTTCCGCTAGCAAGCAATCGCTAGCAACTGTACAAATCCTTGACAATCAAACGAGCGCGGACTAGATTGCTCGACACTCATCCCGACCCGTCGGTACCGGATGAATCGACTCCTGGACCGAGAGGCGGCTATCCAGGAGTTTGATCGGCCGGTGCATCGTTTCAATCAGGGCCCGGCAACGTATCACCACATGTTTTTCACTGGGTACAAAAATAGGCCAGACCATGGACTTTAAAGAACGTTTAGGGAAAGCGATTGATCGTGGAGCGGACCGTCGCGACAAGCAGCAGGGCAAGGCCCAGGACCAGGCTCTTACCGAGGAGGAACTGAAGCGGCTTCATGCCCAATACCGTCGCGATCTTTCTGAACACATCGAAGCATGTGTCGACCAGATAGCAAATCATTTCCCGGGATTCCAGGTGGAAACGATTGTTGGTGAACGCGGCTGGGGGGCGGCGATCAGTCGTGATGATTTCGGCGTCAATGCTGCCGGTCGTCGCGAAAACAATTACAGTCGACTGGAGATGACCATACGGCCATTCGCCACCTACCATGTCGTGGATTTAGCCGCCAAGGCCACGATTTACAACAAGGAACTTTTCAATCGGAATCATTTCGAAAAGGTTGCAGATGCGGAAGCCGATGCGTTCCGAGAACTCATCGATACCTGGGCACTGGAATTTGCCGAACTTTTTGCCGCTAGTTCGAGCTAGCCACAGGTCTGCTTGGATGTGCACTGATTTCCCGGCTGGAAATCAGCTAGACGATGACACCGGTCAGTGCCAGGAAATCCGGATGGTGTCGAATGGGGTCAAAATCATGTTCCGAGTCCACCAGGTCACGGTACTTGAGATCGATCTCGAATGCTTCGGCCAGATGCGAAATTGCTTGCCTGGTGTTTTCTGCCAGGCTCCAGTAGCAGGCCAGGTTGAAATGCACGATGGCTTCCTCGGAGTCAACCAATAGTGCTTCTTCCATGGATTGGATCGCCAGGTCCAGGCGACCACACCGCTTTTGACACCAGGCGAGGGAAAGCCAGTGATCGACCTGGTCGGGAGCCACAGCCGCCGCGTTATGCAACGGCCCAACTGCTTCCTGGTAACGCTCCATCACCTGTAGTGACACGCCCCAGGCGTGATAATAGCGTTCTCCCCGTTTCATCGTCTCGGGTAACTGGTCCAGGCAATCCAGGGATCGCTGTGCCAACCGATCCCGCACCGTTGCCTCCAGCTCATAACAATCTGAGAGGGAAAGGATCAGGTCGAGATAGCCTTCTGCTTCATCCAGCAATTGCTGGCCGCGTATCTCTTCATAGGTAAACATCTGCCAGTCTCCGACAACTTAAAAGCACTACTTCCCATTGTAATTACGAGCCGACCTCTCCTGGCTGGCGGCGCATCAAAAAAAGGAAAATTCAATTGGTTTTGTCAGGCTGTACGGATGATCCGGCCCAAACCTGTGCCAATTCAACCAAAACTTCTGCGGCCTGTATCATTTCATCCAGGCAAGCCCATTCCAGGGGTGAGTGGGGATTATGTTGACCGCTGGAGAGGTTCGGCGTCGGTAATCCCTTTTCCGTTAACTGGGACCCATCCGTTCCACCTCGCACGGTGGTCATCCGAGCTACACGCCCCAATCGTTCGTGAGCTTGCTGTGCGTACGCAACCGCCCGCGGTTCCCGGGAAAGCCCCTTGGCCATATTACGGTACTGAGAAATCACGCTAACATCGATCGAGATCCCCGGACATTCCTCACAGATCTGTTCACCTAACGATCTCAATAATTGCTGCTGGACCGCCAACTGTTCTGTTTCAAAGTCACGTAGTATCAACTGAATCGTTACTTCAGCAACTCCACCTACCATGGAGTAAGGGTGAATGAAACCAGCGCGGCCCTCCGTGGTTTCAGGTGCCATCTCGCGGGGCAGTCGATCAAGAAAACAGCCTGCCGCACGCATCGCATTCACCATCCGGTCTTTCGCAATGGAAGGATGGATATTAACACCCCGGATCGTGACCGTAGCCAGGTCCGCAGAGAATGTCTCCACATCGATCTCGCTCGCCTGTCCACCATCCACGGTATAGGCTGCCACGGCCGCCAGGCGATCCATATCAACGAAATCCACTCCATGTCCAATTTCCTCATCACACGTGAAAAGCACCTGGATCCTGCCATGCACGATCTCGGGATTTTCCAGTAGCGACTGCACGGCCTCCATGATGATGGCAATTCCTGCCTTGTCATCTCCACCCAGCAGGGTTGTGCCATCGGTCGTCACGAGGGTGCATCCCAAAAGCTGTTCCAGTTCCGGATTTTCTGCCACGCGAATCACGGCCTCCGGATCACCTGGTAACTGCAGGTCACCACCCGGGTATTCTGCCACGACCTGGGGTTTCACATTTTCACCCGAGGTTTCAGGAGACGTATCCAGGTGAGCATTCCAGGCAATGGTAGGAACGTCCGTCGTGCTATTGCTCTCCAGGGTCGCCCAGACCAGTCCATGATCATCCTGGCAACTTTCCTCCAGTCCCATGGCGACCAGTTCATCCACGAGGAGCTTGCCCAGTTCCCACTGCCCGGCGGAGCTGGGATAACAATCTGCATCCGGATCGGAAGTCGTGGCAATCACGACATATCGCAAAAATCGTTCCAGTAGTCGGTCTCGGTTGATCATGTGGTTACTCCGGGGATGGATGATCGATGTTCTATTCGTTTTCTGGTAGGCTTAACGCATCATCCCCACTTAGAACCTCCTTGGAAAGGGGCCTGTTGATGCCAAGTAACTCAATTCAATACCTGGTATTCGACGTGGAAAGTGTCGCTGACGGCGATCTGGTCGCGCGCGTTCGCTATCCCGAAGAGCAGTTAACTGCCACCGAGGCGATCGCTCGCTATCGTGGCGAATTGATGGAAAAGTACAACAGCGACTTTATTCCTTATACGTTTCAAGTACCTGTTTCCGTGGTGGCCGGAAAGGTGGATGCCTCCTACCGCCTGGTGGAAATCGTGGCTCTCGACGAACCTGAATTTCGACCGCATGTCATCACGCGACATTTCTGGCAGGGCTGGGAAGCATACCAGCAACCGACACTGGTCAGCTTCAATGGTCGCACGTTCGATCTTCCCCTGCTGGAACTCGCTGCCTTTCGCTACGGTTTGAGCGTACCCCGCTGGTTTGCTCCCGGCGCCCGCTCGTACGAACAGCCCCGTAACCGCTACAACACCTCATCCCACTTGGACCTGATGGAAGTCCTCACCAATTCCGGTGCCTCGCGTTTTAACGGCGGTTTGAATCTGGCAGCGAACTTGTTGGGAAAACCCGGGAAGATGGATGTCCAGGGTTCCATGGTCCAGGATCTTTACGAGCAGGGTTCGCTTCAGGAAATCAACGATTATTGCCGCTGCGATGTACTGGATACTTATTTCACGTTTCTCCGTGCCAGTGTCATGCTGGGAAACCTGGCCCTCGAACAGGAACAAGAGATCGTCCTGGAAACCAAGCAGTGGCTCGAAAGCAAGGTCTCGGAAAAGCCTGTATATCAACGTTATCTCAGCCATTGGGGTGATTGGAAGAATCCCTGGAATCCGTCTTAATTCCAATACCCGGTCATCATCTTTCGGGGATAGGTTTCTTGTAGTCCCGGGCAATTTGATTATATTTGAATCCATCTTCGCTGGAGCGGATCGTGATCCAACCAACGGAGATCCCCACGACAGCCAGCCGCTGATACACCCCTAGAGAATCGTTACGCCCACCAGGTTGTTTCCACAACTTCCCAGGTGGATTGGAAAACAGGCCCCACCACGTTACCTGTTGACGCAAACTCGTTACGGATGTCCACCGGACATCGCGGCACGATTCGATCAGGGGTAGCACGAACAACGAGGATAACGGGATGCCCGGGAAACGATGGACTTCGGCCGAGAAGGATGCCTTGCAAGCACAAATCGTTCAAGAACAACGAGGCCTTGATGAAGTGACTATCCCGGGACGTACGCCTTACGCCATCCGCAGCCAGGCGGCGCGAATGAACTTGATCGAACAGCGCCCTGGTCGTATGAAATGGTCTCCTGATCAGATGAAGTTGATGAAACAATACAAGAAGGAGGGCCTGACACCACTGCACGTGTTTGAATTCAGCCTGCTTGGCGAACCCTATCGATCGGTCTGGGCCATTACCAAGAAGTGGGGCCGCATGAAACTGGCGGATCGCAAACGATCGCGATCGATGCGCAACAAGAAACAGTGGCAGCCTGGTGAGAAAAAAACATTCGTCCAGTTCCTAAAAAAACAAAGTCGGCGCATGACACCAGAAGAAATCGGCAAGCAATGGGGACTAGCTCGCAGTACGGTCTCCCGTATCCAGAGCCAGTTTGGCCTGAAGGCTACCCGGGACGAAGTGCTGCTAATGAAATACTCACTGGCCAAGCAGGAACGAGCTCGCCGCCGCATTCGCCGCGACAACATTCGGCACTGGGAAGACCGGCGCCAGCAACGGGAAGCGGAAATGCTGGCCTCTGCCAGTGAACTACGCCGCACAACGAAACGCCTGGACGAACGCGTTTGCGAGGATTGCCAGCGATCCTGGCCCAAGCGTCGCGAGTTCTTTCATATCAATGAAAAGAAAATAAGCATCGGAACCAGTCGTTACTTCAAGCGTCGCTGCGTGCTCTGTGAAAACACACGACGACGCTTACATGACCAAAAAAGAAAACGCGGAAAGTCGGGCAAACGCGATTGATCTTTACTACGCATCCCCACGGCTCTTTAACGTGCGGGTGCCCCTTGCCTGCGTGCCTGGGCCTCTTCTGCCGGAGGCTTGGCTTCCGGAACGATCCCACCTTCGTAGATGCTTAATACAGCCCAGCCGGGTAAGTGATCGCACACTTCGCGGGCTTCCTGGAGCGACAGGTTATATTGCCGCATCAGGTTCAGCGTGCCGGAACGGCCGGTAAATTCTTCCGTTGCCTGTGATTCAAACACCAGGTTATCCCACTGCTTCGTTTGGTCTGGATTGGTCGGTGTCTTCGTAACCGCAATCGCCATACCAGCAATTTCACTGATCGGCCCCAGGTGTTCATCATCAGCCTGGAAGTCCCCCAGGAGAATCACATCATCCTCGCCTCGACCATCGTCACGAACCAGTCGAAACACGTCGTCCAGGAACGTCCTTTCCGTCACGGCCCGACCGGAATCCATTCGTAGATTAACGAGCGTAAAGGTAAATGCCTGTTCTCGAGCGGGCCCACGAACCCGGAACGAACCGACCAGCGGCGGACGATATAACAACTGCTGGGGATCCTCCACGGTGTAAAGCTGATCACGATCGATCTCAACACTTTCTCGATCGAAGAGAAACGCATACTGTTCCCTGGGCGCCGATTTTCCCAGCGGTCGCCCCACGACATAATCATATCGCCGTCCATCACTATTAACACGCTCAATCAACCGCGCTAGAACATCCTGGTCCTCGGCGCTGATTTCCTGCAGGGCCAGTACATCAAACTGCCGAACAATCCTCGCCAGGATCTCCATGACCACGACCTTTTCCGACTTGCTGCGACCAAGCACCTGGGCATTGAAGGAACCCACCCGGATCACCTCTCCCTGGCGAGTAACCGGCAGGACATCATCCAGGTGCACCGTCTCCGTCGGAGTGCGTCGATGAACACGTAAATGCTCCAGGCCTTCGAGGCGAAAGTTCTTTGCAAAGAACCATACCCCGCCACCCAATAACAACAACACCAAGAGAAAACGCCGACTCATTGAACTATTCCCCAAAATAGACCGCGCAGCGAAGGAACTCACTGTATCCTAGTTATCGACCATTCCTGAGCGTATTCTTGAGACGAGCCGGGGCGATATTTAACGCCCTGCTTCTCGGGCTAAATGGCATAACTCGGGAAGAATTATCTTTTCCATCGCCAGCTCCACTGCCCGGGGGGATCCGGGCATGGTCAAGACGACCGTTTGCTCCATTAAGCCTGCTGTTGCTCGGCTTAACATGGCCGCGGCGCCCACTTGCTCGTAACTGAGCATCCGAAGCAATTCCCCGTAACCGGGGATCGGACGCGTGATCAACCGTGTGACCGTTTCATAGGTTTGGTCACGAGACGTAATGCCTGTTCCACCTGTCATTAAGATGGCCTCCACTTCTTCATCTCCCTGCAGGGAAAGAAGCAGGGGCGTCATGACTTCCGGGTCATCGGGGATGATTTCCCGCCGCTGAACGACATGGCCTGCAGCCACCAGCAGATCCACTACCAGCTGGCCTCCCGAATCCGTCTCGAGGGTACGCGTATCACTCACGGTAACCACCGCACACCGCAGCTGCGAGGGAGCTGCTGCTTTGTGTTCGTCTGCTGGAGAACTCATGGCATTCCAGATCCTCTAATCGTTATGCGATAGGGTACGACGGTTACGAGCCCAGCCTGGCGACAACACGGTGATTGCCAGCCGATCTTCCAGGTTTGGCCGAAATACCGTGATCAGGATCAGGGGAAGGTACCAACCCATGTATAACCCGCCCCCATTTCCATTCCAGAAACGGGTCGCAACCAGTAAGGCCGCAGTACAACTCATCAGGGTGCCCAGGTTCTTTTGGGCTGGCCACAATGCCAGGGTCGCAGACAGAGCGAAAAATGCTGTCATCACCGGTAAGCGAAACGCCGGGTCCCAGCCTAGCATCCAGATACCCTGCAGGTGATCCATGCGAGGAGTCATCAGCCCAAACATGCGACGCAAATCAGCGATGAACTCCTGGGAGTTCGCGGTATTGAAATAGAGTAACAGGACCAGGATTGCCAAGCTGGTCAACACGCCTGCCAGAAAACGAAACAAACCTCGTTGCGAATAATAACTGAGCCACAATGGCAAGAGGAACAACGGGTAATAAATACAGGCAGAGAATCCCAGGATCGCTCCCGAAACAAGCGGCCTGCGATAAAAGACAATCGCCCAGATAAGCATCGCTGCTGGAAACGCATGATCCACGCGGCCACCCATCTGTGCCGTATACGGCAAGATCAGGTAGAGGGTCGCCGCTCCAATTCCAGTCTTGATGTTTTCGAAATGCCAGTAACCTATCGCTACCATTCCCAACACGATTGCCAGGTGAGAAAGGATGACGAGTAACCGGGACAGGGAATAATCAACCGGCTGTAGCTGTAGTATGTCATCTGCGCGCCAGGGCATGATGGGTACACTGGGCACACGCTCCAGGAGTGAATAACCAGGGCCCTGGTGGATCTCCGCTGACTGGCTGGTCATGACCTGCTGAGATGACGATCCAACGGTACCCAGGTTCGTTTCCTCGCCAGGTAACAGACGACCAGCAATCATCACGTTGACCACCAGGAAAGCAAATAACGACAACCCGATGAATGTCAGACCACCGAGACTCAGGTTCGGATCCAGCAGGGGCCGCCGAACCATCGTTGGATCCAGCAACAAGCGCACCACGAACAGGCCACCAATCACCATCAGCCAGATAAATCCCTGTCGCTGCAATCGCACCGCATCAACCATTCGGTCTCGCAGGTCCTGTAAGTGATCCCCCGTGGATTTCGCATCAGAACCCGCCGAAGCATCACTACTCGTTCCCCGATTACCCGGCAGCAACAAGGCACCTGGCGCGGATGTCGCCGATGCATCGGCCTCCTCGCCAGTGGGAAGCTCTTCTGTACCGAGCTGCTCCTGTTCTACCTGCTCTTGCGCCAGCGAATGAGCAGTCGACTGTTCCTGCTGTCCCAGGTGCACCAGGACCAGGCCAGGGGCAAACAGGATTAACAGGATCACATCAAGGTTGCGCACGCTCCAAAAGCGGTTGAACTTGAAGTACAAACCAATAATCAAAAACGAGGACAGATAAACCCACGTTGTAGGATTTACCTTTTCGTAATGAAGAAATAGTTCACTCATTTGGACCACGTGTGCCCACGGTTGGTGTGCCAGCTCATTCGGAATCAACGTTGGTTAAGAATAAACTCCGCAACCCGTTCCGCACACCCCTTGCAAGAGGTCAATCCCACTGTTCCAGCAGACGTTGCCTGGCCTGATCAGCCCAGGGACTGTCCGGTGCCAGCGCCAGGAATTCCCGCCAATGGCCCAATCCTTCCTCGTAAAGCTGCTGCTCATCCAGGGCCCGGGCCAGGTGATAATGAGCATCCGGGTAGTCGGGGTGATAACGAAGTGCTCCACGGAAAGCAGCAATTGCTAACTCTGACTCACCCGTTTCGGCCAGCACACAACCCAGGTTGGCACGGGCTTCCACGAAGTTCTCGTCCAGCTCGATGGCCATGTAATAACGTTCGCGAGCAGCTCCCACATCTTCCATACGATACAACAACTCCGCCAACTGGAAACAAACTTCCGGGTGAGGACCCCCGGCTGCCAGGCAAGCCCGGTACATTTCAAGCGCTTGATCCAGGTAACCATCATCTTCCAGGTCAGCAGCAGCCTGGAGCATTTCCTCGGCATCGTTCGGCTCCGTGGCCTGTGCCACGGCGCGTTCCAGTAATAATATCGGTGGATCCTCATCAGGATCGCAAACAATGGATTCGGGCTCATCTAAGGGCGACTCGACTTCCATCTCCAGGGCATCAAAATCAATACGTAGCTGTCCACCAGGCTCCAGCAATCCTTCTCCCTGCCTTAGCAGCAAGGTCTTGCCCTCAACAATCACCGATAACTGACTTAACGGTCGGTCTGCATCAGGAACGAAGCGAGCCAGTTCTTCCAACCGCTTCTCAATCGCCTGCGGCGAAGCACCCGCAGCTAACATCTCGGCAAGTCGACGTGCCGTGGCCACCTCCTGGAAGTCAAAATATGGCAAACGGTGAACTTCCCGGGCAGGAACAATCAAGCCACGGCGATGCCAACGCCGAATAATCGAAATCGATACATCCAGCAGTTCAGCTAACATCGCCGGGGTATAGAGGCGACGAATGTGATGATCCGCCTCCATCAAACCCAGCCGTTCCCACCACTGGGTTTCTGTCAGAATCTCGATCTGGCCATCAGCCACAGCTTCCTGGACCACCTCGGTAAACGATTGCGATGGATCGACCGGAGGCCACTCATCAGCACCC
>JAZADA010000068.1:0-5223 GCA_036124135.1 Planctomycetota bacterium
CAAGCGGCGAGCCAGGGACCAGGAATGTTGCTGGAACAGTTCGCCGTTGAGCAGTGACAGGGCTTGACCTGCATGGGTGCTTTGCGTCCGTCGCCCACAGGAGTTTGTTGTCCTGGGGGCATCGAAACTTTCCAACATCGGTAGTCGATTATTGCGTTTGAGAAAGACATAGACGGTTCTTCGCTGATGTTGCCAGGGGTCTGGATGAGGCGCCCAGGTTCCCTTGTATTGCAGGGCGGCGATCTCGGCGTTCAAGGGCAGTCGGATACCCGGTCCGCCGGCCTGTGAATTCAAGCGGCCCGATACGGACAGCAGGCTGTCCCGAATCGTTTCGGCTTCCATGCGACGTCGGTTCATTCTCCAGAGTAATTCGTTACCAGGGTCTGATTTCATGCCTGCCATCGTTGGCTGACTTGACTGCTGGTAGGTCGCCGATTGCATGATCAGCCGGTGAATGTGCTTGGCACTCCAACCACTGTCAATCAATTCGCAGGCGAGCCAGTCCAGTAAGCGGGGGTGCGAGGCGGCACTGCCCATGGCTCCAAAATCGTTGGGAGTAGCAACGATCCCCTGGCCGAAATGATGTTGCCATATCCGGTTAACGAAAACGCGCGCGGTTAGCGGGTGCTTCTGCGAAACCAGCCACTGGGCCAGGGCCGTTCGCCTGCCGCTGGAAGGATTCGACTTGAGCGTTTTGACCGAGCGCTGCTTAATCCGGGGTGTGAGTGGCGAATCGTCACCCTGGAGGAGCTGGGGGAAAGCCGGGGTCACGAGCTTGCCATGTTGACCGGGTTCACCACGATGGAGCAGGTAGGTTGGTGGGACCGGGGATTTCTGATCGGACACGGCCATGATGGCGGCAGCCGCTGCCGGTTTGTCGGCCAGCAGCCCAAGGACCTGTTGTTGCCATCGCTGGTAATCCCGGTGGTCGTCGGGCGCTGCCACAATGGACATGCGAATATCGTTTGGAGAAGGGTTGTCCCGACCAGTGGATTTCACCAGCAAGAGCCGATGCTTGTTTTCAAGTTCCGTGACGTGGTTGCTTACCACGTCGAACTTTTTCTTCCATGCGGCCAGGCTGTCCGCGAGGGCTGCACGTGCCTTACTGGAGAGCAGGGGTTCATCGTGAGCTACTGTCGAGGCGAAGAAGGATTGAAGTTGGAAATAGTCCAGTTGCGAGAAATCGTCGAACTTGTGATCGTGACAACGAGCGCATCCAATCGTCAAGCCAAGAAAGGCGGCACCCATCATGTCGGTCATTTCCGTGAGGACCTCCTGGCGGTTCTTTGCCTCATCCTGCATGCCGGCATTTAATCGTAGGGGGCCGAGCCGATGGAGACCGGTCGCCACGAGGGAGTCCGTCTCGCCGGGGAATAATTCGTCCCCGGCAACCTGGTCCAGGACAAAGCGTTGAATCGAACGGTCCTGGTTCAAGGATTGGATAACCCAGTCCCGGTAACGCCAGGCGTGCGGCCGAGGGTCGTCGTATTCGAATCCGTCGCTGTCCGCATACCGCACGACGTCCAGCCAATGTTGGCCCCAGCGTTCGCCGTGAGAAGGATTGGCCAATAACCGGTCGATGAGTTGGTGGTAGGCAGCTGGATTTGTACGGGAGGCAAAATCCTGTTGAGACGCAATGGTTGGCGGTAACCCCAGCAGATCGATGGTGGCTCGTCTCAGTAAAATCTCGCGAGAAGCCCGGGGTGAGGGGGCCAGTCCCTGATCTTCGAGTTCTGCCAGGATAAAATGATCGATCGGATTCTGGCACCATGATTGCTCGGAGACGGTAGGCAGGTCAGGGCGTGTCAGTAACTGGAAGGGCCACTCGGCGCACCCAGCCTGGATGCAGGGCTGGATAATCACCAGGAAAAGAAGTGCAATCGGTAATGGGATGGTTCGCCTCATGGAAGCTTCAGTATAATCGAGTGCTGTTCGAATCAACAATGTTGCATCATCTCCCGGAAAATGCTGGTAGGGAACAACAAGTGGATTTTCTGTTGTGAGCGGACATGAGAGTGATTTAGAATAGAATCCGTATTCAAGCGAACGGGCAGTATCCTCCGGACACATCGGGTCATGAAAAAAGAACAGCAAATCGCCTGCCCCGGCCCCCTGGTTTCCGGGGATCGTCGGCAATTCCTGGCCCAGGCAGGACTGGGATTCGGCTCGCTGGCGTTGGCCTCCATGTTGGCCGGTGACTCCCGTCGCCCAGCAGCAGCCGAGGGGGGGGCTCATAACCCGCTGGCAGCCAAACCACCACATTTTGCGCCGCAGGCCACGTCGGTCATTTTTCTTTTCATGGCCGGTGGTCCGAGTCAAATGGAGACGTTCGATCCGAAACCGTTACTTAACCGATTGCACGGCCAGCCGGTTCCTGAGAGCTTTGGGAAGATCCAGACGCAGCGAACCACAGAAGATTCCCTGCTGCTGGGTAGCCAACGTACTTTTCGACGGCAGGGGAAATCCGGCCAACTCATGTCGGATCTGTTTCCTCACCTGGCAACGCAGGCCGATGAAATTGCGATCGTGCGTTCCTTGCATGCGGACAGCATTGTTCATGCACCGGCCCTGTACCAGATGAATAGTGGTCGGACGCTCATGGGGCATCCCTCGCTGGGATCCTGGTTGCTCTATGGATTGGGTAGTGAGAATGAAAATCTGCCCGCTTACGTGGTGATGCTGGATCCAGATGGTACGACCGTAGGTGGGCCGCCCTGTTGGGGTGCCGGTTATTTTTCACCGGTCTACCAGGGGACGTTGTTTCGGCCAGGGAAAACACCCATCATCGATCTTAATCCAGCTGACGGTCGCAGTCGCCCGCGTCAACGACAGGGCCTGGACCTGCTGAAGTCTTTGAATGGATTGCGACGCCATCCTGGCGACGAGCAGTTGCTCTCACGATTGGCCACTTACGAACTGGCCTTTCGCATGCAAACGGAGGCCCCGGAAGCGATCGACCTGGAGCAGGAAACGGCGCAGACACACCAGCTCTACGGGGCAGACCGTGAACCCACGGCGGAGTTCGGGCGGCGTTGCCTGATGGCCCGTCGCCTGGTGGAACGTGGGGTTCGTTTTGTTCAGCTCTATTCCGGGGGAGGCCCTGGGAATATGACCTGGGATGGTCACGGAGATATCGAAGAAAACCACTTGCGAATGGCGGGGCAAACGGATCAACCCGTGGCGGGCCTGTTGAAGGACTTGAAGCAGCGAGGCCTACTGGATTCGACGCTGGTAATCTGGGCCGGTGAATTTGGGCGCACGCCCATGTCGCAGGGGAAAACAGGCCGCGATCACAGCCCGTTTGGTTTCAGTCTCTGGATGGCAGGGGGTGGAATCCAGGGAGGTCGCAGTGTTGGCGCCACGGATGATATCGGCCTGCGAGCCGTGGAAAGACCAATCCACGTGCGTGATTTTCACGCCACGATCCTGCACCAGTTGGGACTGGACCAGGAAGAACTCACGTTCCTGCATGATGGACGCGAGGAGAAACTGACCGATACTGGCGGCCAGGTCATCCAGGAGATTCTCTAGGGCCTCGTGGTTGCCGGTGTCCTTGGGGTTAGCGGTAATCGGCGCCGTTGAGACTGCGGGTAACCGATTTGAGCCAGGCGGAAAGCTCGCCACGCATTTGCGTAACGCGTTTCGGCTCCTTGTCCAGCAGGTCAGCAGTTTCCTTGGGATCGTCGGCCAGGTTATAGAGCTCCCAGTTCACTTTCTTTTTTCCGCCGGCAATGCGATGCAGTTTCCAGTCCCCGGCGATCCAGGCAGCGTGACCAGTAAACGTGCTGAGCGAATAGGCCGGGTTGGGTAGTTTCGCAGCGTTCTCGCTGGAGACATGGGGAAGCAGGTCTTTTCCCTGTTTTTGGGCGGCCAGCAATTCCGCCATCCAGGCGGCCGAGGGAGTGCTGATGCCCCTGGCACTGGTGTCCCAAAAACCCATGGAGCGGGATTTTCCAGAACGCTTGTTGTCGATCAGGGAAACGAGGCTGACCCCGTCCAGCGGTGCTTGATTCTTGACCTTGACACCAACGAGTTCGAGTAGCGTGGGATAAATGTCACAGGTGTTACAGCGCATTTTCGTGATGCGTGATTGCGGGATACGGGCTGGCCATTCAAGGATTGCTGGTACCAGTAAGCCACCTTCGTAAACCTTTCCCTTGTTGCCCCGATGGCCACCGGTCGAACCGACCTTGGGTAAGGCACCGTTATCGCTGCAATACCAGAGAATCGTGTTCTCGCGGATCCCCAGTTCGGTGAGCCCGTTACGAATCTTGCCAAAGGCCCGGTCCATGCCCGTGATCTCACCATAGAAATGCTGAAGTTTCTCAGGCTGGTCGGCATAGGGGGCACGATCCGCAGCGATCGCACGATGGGGACTATGCGGTGATCCGAACCAGACGACGGCCAGGAAAGGTTGATCCTGCTTGGCTTTTTCACGCATCCATTGGAGTGATGCATCAGCGGCCACGATCGAGCTTTCCCCCTTGGTCTCAACGGCCACGCCCTGCTGGCTCAGCACGGCATCGTTGTCATAGAAGTTCGGGGCACTTAACCAGTAATCAAAGCCGTTGTTGCCAGGATTAGCGGGACTTGTTTTACGCACGGAGCCCAGGTGCCACTTACCAAAGTGAGCCGTGGTGTAGCCAGCCATTTTCAGTGCTTCGGCAATCGTTGTCTCCTGGGGGCGCATGGGATAGCCCCATTTAAAGACCCCCATGCGATTTGGGTGACGACCGGTCATCACGCTGGCACGGGTGGGTGAACAGACGGGAGCCGCGGCATAGAAACGATCGAATCGCAGTCCGGTGGCAGCCGCCTGGTCAAAATGAGGAGTCTTGAGATGCGGGTGGCCGTAGTAAGCCATGTCTCCCCAACCCTGGTCGTCAGCCATCACCAGGACAATGTTGGGATGTTCCTGGGCGGCATCAGTTTGCGTCAACGCCGTAATAGAGTAACAGGAGAGCATCACGAGCAGTTGGAGACATTTCATGGTATTCGGCCTTCAGGTGAAGCGGGGAAACTGTCTGGATTGCGTTATTTTACCCTGCTGAATTGTGGTAGTATAGTCTGCCCTGTAAGAGAGGTGGATCCAGGGAAGTCACGGAGCCAGGCCTGGGATGGGTATGTTAGAAAACCGGTTGAAGGGGTTGGCAGGATGAAGCAACGATCGCGTACATTCCTGCTAGTGCGAGGAGGGTTGGCTCTGGCCCTGTTGGTGCTTGC
>JAZADA010000069.1:0-6646 GCA_036124135.1 Planctomycetota bacterium
GCCGCGATCCAGTTCCTGGATCAGCAGGTGCTGCTTGAGTTGTCCCTGGTTGTGCGTGTCCCACCCGGTACCGTTACGGAAATTCATGTTGTGCGAGACCTCGATGAATCGAATTCCCGATTCACACAACCTGCGGGCCAGCAAACAACGCTGGCCGAATTCGGACCCATAACTTTCCCGCAGGGCAGCTGGCTCGCTCTTCAGATCGAAAACACGCATGAAATTCGGACCTGAAAGACGCAGACTCTCGGCCAACGCTGCGTCATAATCACGAAACAGGCCGTCGTTCTTGAACCTGGCCTTGCCAGTGGATCGCACCGAACCCAACAGTTTCTCACGCCTCCGCTGGCGTGTGTCATCTACCGTACCAGGACGAGCCAAACCAGCTGGACCTGTCTTCAAATCCGTCAGGTAAACAAAGCCCGCCTGTTGCCCCAGGAACCCGGGACCCCGCGTCAGGTTCGGGTAACCAATGAGCATGTAGGCTGGTACTCCCTCGCGCGCTGCACCACGCCGGTCGGCCACGATGGATCCCAGCGACGGATACTGGACCGTACCACTGGTCGGACGTCCCGTGTGCATGCGATTAGCGGCAGCAGCATGTTCATCAATCACATGATGGTTCACGGTGCGCAGGGCCGTCACGCGGTCCATTAGCTTGGCTGTTTCACCAAGATGTTCACAAACCTGGATACCCGGTACCGCGGTATCGATTGACCGGTAATAAGAACCTGCCTTCTTGGCCTTGGCATCCCCCATCGCCTTGGGATCAAACGTATCGATCTGGGCCATGCCACCTCCAAGCCAGATCATGATACAGTGCTCGGCCTTGCCCATCGGCACGACGGCGGATGCAGTGTCGCCGGCCAGCACTGGTAACGCCAGCGGGGAAGCAGCTGCGGCCGTGGAGGCCTGCAGGAAAGTACGTCGGGTCCAGTCACGCTTGAATCGTATCCGCGTCATCTTTTCATTTCACCTTTGAAATCAAGGAACCAGAATCATTTCCGGGTTATTGAAGAGTGCCCATACCGCATCCTCCATGCGCTCTCGCCAGGCGGGTCGCAGGAAGCGAGTTGGGAGATCTCCACGCCGCGCCAGTTCCTGCAACTCGATCTTGATCGAGTTGGCATCGGGGCTCAGATGGTTCGACCAGGAAACATGCCGAAATCGTTTCGGTTTCGGCGCTGGTTGAACCTGGTCCTCGGGAATCACGCGATCGGCATATCCGACACTCAGTTCCGATACAAACTGTTCTTTTTCTGCCTCGGTCGGTAAGCGTGTCAACAATCGCAAGAACAAATCATCGACCAGGGATTCCACCGACTGTGACTGCAGTGCCATTTTCGTGATCCCGCTCTCATCGCTTAACCGTGTCAGCCACACACCAACGGTCCCATTGGCCAGGACGCCTGGCTGCAACAGGTTGGGGGACTCCTCGCGCTCGGAGGTTGGCTCGGGGCGTGCGTTTCGCCATCCGAAGGCCTTCAAGACATCCGCAATTGCCTGCACACGAGGGATAGCCAGGCTGGGGCGATCTCGCTCGTTCCCCATCGTGGTGATTTCCCAGGCTCGCCGCGGATAACCACAGTGGAGAAAACGACTCGCGTCATAAGTACCCTCGATGTCCAGGGTCAAGGGCTCCGTCTTCATCTGCTGTCCCGCCACGTGAAAGGCACTATCCACGATTTGTTCCGCGGTCAAACGTCGTCGATACGGTCCCTGGAAATAGTATCCTCCGTCCTGGGGAAGATCGATGGCCTGGCGTTGGTAAGCCTGGCTATTAAAGATGACGCGTGCCAGTTCCCTGGCATCATAATCATGGCGAATCAATTCGTCGGCCAGCAGCGCCAGTAATTCCGGATGACTCGGTGGGTTGTCTTCCCAGTCATCGACGGGCGCTACCAGACCTTGTCCCATGAAACGTGCCCACAGGCGATTGGCAATCACTTCTGCAAAACGTCGAGAGGCCGTGATTTCCACAGCCAGGCGACCACGAGTATCCTCTTTCTGTATCAACAGGGCATCCGTCACAGGTGCCTTGATCTTCTCGAAAGGCCAACGGGCTTCCAGTACCGTTCCCGGACGCAGGGTTGCATCAATCAGTGGCGCACGCTGTTGTTTCTCAAAAAAAGCAGCCGGCACCGTGCTACTGCCCGGCACCTTGATCGACTGACGATCAAGCATGGCAGCCATATGGAACAGGTCACTTTGCTTCCATTGATGATAGGGCGCATCATGGCACCGTGCACATTTCATGTTGACTCCGAGAAATGCCGAAGCCACCACGTGGGCCTTGGCCGCCATCGGTGCATCATTCTCCGAGGCAATAGCAAACCCTGCCGAACCGCCGCCCCAGGTACTGCCTCGCATCAGGATCAACTCCGTCGCAAAGCGATCGATCGGCTTGTTATCGACCAGTGCCTCATGAATCCACCATCGGAAAGGCCCGGTATTATTCAATTTAGGTTTTAGCAGATTGGGATTCTCTGCCAGGACATCCTGCCAGTAACCGACCCAGTTGTCCGCCCAACGAGAATCCTGGAGTAACCGATCAACCAAGCGTGCACGTCGCCCGGCAGAAGTATCCTGGAGAAATTGCCTGGTCTCCTGCAACGTAGGGGGGACTCCCACGGTATCCACGAAGATCCGTCGCAGGAACGTGTAATCATCGGCAAGCGGCTTGAGTTGGACGGTGGTTGAAGCAGACTTAGTCATCACTGCTCCTTCGACAATCCAACGCTTGAGAATCTCTTGTTCCTCGGCGTTGAGCCGATCTCCCTTGGGAGGCATGTGCTGCTGATCTGCACCAGAAGTCACGAGCTCGAACAGGTAACTCTGACCTGGCTTTCCTGGCACCACGGCCGCCAATCCCGAGGATCCACCTTGCAACAGGTGCTGACGACTTTTCATCGACAGCCCTCCTTTTTGCTTATCGCCATGACAGCGAAAGCAGTGGGAACGCAGGATCGGTTCCACTTTTTCCCGATAAAACTGATCGTCGTCCTGTGGTGTCGATCGCTTGGATAATCGCTGGTTGGCCTGCTGGACTCCTGCCATGATGAGTTGATCGATACTGGATGCCCCTGGCTTGCCCAACAAGGTCTTCCTCGCGTGTTCGTGACGGCTATCCCAATAGGCTGCCTGTTGCTGGTTGGCCTGCTGACGCTGCTGCTGGTCAAGCTTCCTTAACTTAGCACGTTGCATTTCGTAGAAAGCAAACCAACCCTGATCCGTTAATGGATACTCGAGTTTTTCTGACAGGATATGAAACATCTCGTTAGGTCGCGCGATCGCAACCACCGATTCTCCCAGTTCCAGTCGGAAGCCAGGGCCCCCAACGATTGCTTCAAATAAGACGCGGTGTCGCCCCCCGCTGCTCGTAAACGAAGCCAGGGCCTCCTTATCATTCATCCAGTGTGGTCGCATCCCGGCAATCGGGACCTCTGGTAAATCAGCGACCGTGTTATGGGCACTTCCTCGACCTTTCTGCTGCGCCGTCGTCAGCAGGACCTTACCATCGATGGACAGCCGCGACTTGCCTCGTGAACGAGCCAGGAACTGGTATTCACCCGCTGCCAGTTCAATTTCCGACCAGGCTTTCACCAGTACCATCTGTCCCCACTCTTCTCGAATACCCCACGAATCATACTTGTGTGGCAAACCGGCAAAGGCCAGTTCCTGCTGTTGCCATTGAAACAGGGGGCCTTCCAGGTAGCGCGGAAACTCAGCGGTACTGTTGATCGGTCCAAACAACTGAACGACTACCTTGCCCGGTGGAATGGTTGGCGGCTTTTGCTCGGGAGGATTCCATTGAAAGCGCGACTTCAATTCCTCTGCAGGAACAATCCGCCGATGAATGGCAATGTCATCAAGTGCTCCGTGAAACGAAACCGTTCGCAGGCCTCCATAAGCCGAACCAATACGTACTTCATCATTGTCAACAACGGGCGGTCGCGTCGTCGGGCCACCCATGTCCCACTTTCCCTTCACTTCCTTCCCATCAAGATAGCCACGAATACTCCCAGGTTTCCCAAACTCGTAGCTGACAGCAACGTGATGCCAGCGGCTTCCTGATGCCAGGCCGGTGGTAGAAGTCCAGCGGTGCCAATCGGCTGCTGTTTTGCCGTCAGCGCGGCTCCTGAAAAGAAAATTCAGGGCGACTCGACTACCCTGTTTTCTCAGCCTGAGTGCCCAGTTCTGGTTCGCGCTCTTCGCACCAGACGAATCGGTTCGTCCCTTGGAAACCAGTTAAACATGTTCACCAGGTATGGAATCCGGACGCACCCAGGCTTCCAGGGTAATCGCATCGCCATTATCGAAGTCAAAGCGACTGTCCTGTCCCTCATCAGGAATGGCTAACCAGGAAGGTGCCTCTAACACCAGGGCCCTGTTATCCGCAGGAAACCCTGCGTAAACCGGTGCCCGTGGACCGTCCCCATCCAAACGGACCACTCCCAGGGATTGGACCGTCGGTTGATCGTCAAATGTCCACTGGGCCACCGGTGCTGCTGGCTTCGCTGGTTCTGCCGATGCCAGGGGTGCCGCGCTTTGCAGCAGCAACATCCCTGCTAACAACATGGAAACCGTCTCTCGGATTCGCATGATCATTCGAATCTCCTGGCCTGAAAACGTGACGCCGCCCCGAGGACAGCATGGTCAGCTGTCTTGTCGAACCAGGCTTTGCTTCCATTGATTCAGCTTACAACCTGCTTACTTTGACGGAGCGAACTTGCGCTGACTGATCTTGTCTGCCGTAGGAAAGTCATTGGGTAAAGGAAGGGTCACTTTCCCGGTAGCTGCCCATTCGGTTCCACGCTGCAAGGTCGCAATAAATCCGACACATTCCTGGGAGTAGTCACCATGTCCCATCGGTGTATGAAAGACTCTTCCCTTGCCGTAGGTCACTGTGAACAACATCGGTTCATGCCGTCCCGTACCACCCTTTGCCTTATCAGCATAGGCCGTGGCCAGCACATGCATGTTCACCGCGGGACCTCGCAACAGGTCATAAAGTTCATCCTTGACGTGTAGCCAGTGATTGGGCATGCCCTTGGTGATGGGATGTTCGGCATCTCGAACGATGATCGAAAAAGGATGCTGGGGACCATGATGTCCACCACGACCCTTGGAAGTATCCCGTACCAGTTTGTCACTGTCATTAAAGTAAACGTAAGGTCCGGATTTCTCGCTTCGTCCGCCCCACCCACCAAGGCCAATGATCTCGTTGTACTCTTTCCACTTACCGAAGGCATTATTGGCCGCATGGACCACTACGAATCCACCACCGGATTGCATGTACTTAACAAATGCCTGCTGAGTTTCTGCCGGCCAGGCAGCACCGTTGTAGTTGGATAACACGACATCGTACTTGGAGAAATTCGGTTTGAAATTTGCATCCGTCCCACTCTTGGCGGTGGTCGCCACATCGACCTGGAAACGTTTTGTTTCTTCCAGGTAACGCTTCATCATTTTCGTCGTTTTCGGCCAGACACCATGGTTATTCTGACCTTCCACGATCAGCACCTTGAGGGTCTCAGCTCCCTGCAATCCCGAGCCAACCAGGAGGACAGCGGCGCCAATCCAAAGCAGGACAATCTTGCGTAAACTGGTTCGACTCATGATGACTTCTCCTCGTGTTGTCTTGAAATGGAATGGCGTCGGGTGTAACCGTCATGGCGTTCCACCAAAACCGTTACAGCCTTCAGTGTAACCAGCCTCTGAGCCCACGAAAAGCTTGTTCACTAGTGGTACTCATCCACACGTGAAAAACGACGGCGAAACCAACGAAAAATAATTATTTCGTTCTGGTTTGAAATGTCTTTTGATGATCCCGCCCTGGAATGGAAACCTGGTAGCTACCTCCTGAAGGATCAACAGACAGCTTGATAAAGTTTGCTCGACAATCTTTCTCCAGGTTCGCGATGTACCCATCGGCCGTGTTGTTGACAGCACCATCCGGGCGCAGGTTCTTGTGCATCTGGTAAATCGCCTGGATCGAGGAAGTCGCTTTCAAGTTAGCAAATACTTCTGGAGCACATCCCTTGGTCACACCATTGTTCATGATGGCCACGCGAGGTTGCAGGCTGCGCAGGACCAGCGGATTGTTACTGCTGTCCAGTCCGTGGTGAGTCACCTGGTAAACATCGACGGTACCCACGAGGTTCACGGGACAGACCAGGCGCGTTTCCTGGTTCCAGGTCAGATCCCCGGCATCGAAAAATCGGAATCCCCCGAAATCCAACTTCACGACAACACTGTTTGCATTGTCTGAACCATCCCGGTTCTTGGAACGCACGTCGGCACAAATCTCCGTATTGGCTGTGGCCCCGGCTGCGGCTGCAACGAATTTCTTTTGGGCGACCAGGCATTGCAGTTGCAACTTCGTAGCAGACTGTTTCAACGGCACCACATCGCCCGGTCGGATCACCTTACGGTCTTTGCATTTAAAAGTGAAGTACGCCTTGCCAGGATCATCCGGCATGTCCTTGAAACGTCCGTTATCGTGAACTGTTCCGATCGGCAAAAGGGTCGCCAGCGTGGCAGCGCCTCCATAGTGATCGCGATGGTAATGCGTCACGATCAGGTGATCAATACTACGGATTTTCGCCACGCGAGTGGCCACCTGGACAATCCGATCAGGGTCACG
>JAZADA010000070.1:0-15996 GCA_036124135.1 Planctomycetota bacterium
CAATCGAACACGGTAATCATCCGTGGTTTCGCTCGACCTGGGCGGGACGATCGTAGTGGTACGTCCGGACAGCGTCCGATCCTTGCTTCACAACCGTGCTTCTTTGCACATTTCCGGCCGCGAGCTCATCATGGCTCGCCGGGTCGCCGAATGCGAGGAACGTCTCTGCGGCATTCCCATGCATTCCATCGGCCCTCACCAATGCCATCACGGCGGTTGGCCAGCTTCGCCCTGTCTCTCTGAGTCGACAACGTTTCCGTAGTCAACTCGATCCTCTTGCGAAGTTCTGCCAGGGACAACCACCGGCAACATCTTGCATGTTGCTAACCTGGCCCACGCCTTCACTCAACCACTTTTTCCCATACAACCTTTTTTAGATTCTCAAATCATTCCTGGAAAACCTGTCATGCCCACGACCATCCAACCACCCGTAACCGATTCAACTCAAAAAAGAACACTCGCAGAACGTGTCTGCGCCGCACAAGAAGGCTGTCGCAAGGCATTCGGCGAACTTTTCGAACAGTTTTACCCGTCTGTCTATGCGGTGACCCTCAAGTATTCACGTAACCGACATACGGCCGAAGAAATTTCCCAGGACGTCTTCATACAGGCCATGGAAAAGATTAGACAGCTAAGGCAACCCGAATGCTTCGGCGCCTGGCTACGCGCCATTGCTCGACGAATGACAATCAACCAGCAAACTCGGAAACGTTCTTGTCTTAGCCTGGTTCCGGAGTTGCTTTCCGACGATCTATCCGAGACGACTCTCCCTAGCGAAGCCGTCCTGGAGAAGGAACGCGCCGAAGTCATCCAGCAAGGACTCGACCAACTGGGCGTGATGGATAGAAACACGCTTGTCGCGTTTTACCTTCGACACCAGTCCCTGGCGACCATGAGTGACGAGTTTGAAGCGCCGCTAGGAACCATCAAGCGACGACTGCATGTAGCCCGGAGACGATTGGCCAACGAAATCGATCCCTTGATGGCCGTTTAGTTGACAGCACACGGGGTGGAACGGCACGTGGAATTCTAGAGATTCGGCGGGGTTTCCCCACGCATACCGATGCCACGAAAGATGTCTGTCTCCGGGTGCTGTTTACGCCACTCGCTCCACGTCAACACCTCGAATTCAAGATCCTCCAGGTTATGCATCTCATCCTTTTGCTTCTTGCCATCTTCGTTGGCATCATGCCAGACAGGAATCTTGCTACCCATCTGCAGGTACTGGTTTTCGCCACAGTAGATCATCATCTTGCCTTTTTCTGTACCAGCAAGCCCCATGACGAGTGCCTTGCTGCCTTGTGCATCCACGAAAACACGGATTCGTTTTTGTGGCTCGTTTTCCATGGAGTCCATCGGATAGTAGGTAATACTGACGGGGGTGCCTTGAATCAGATCATTAACAACCGTCCGCTCGACGTGATCGAGTGCCGAAAGCAAGTAGGCCCGTGGCTGATCCTTGAAAATGATACCAATCACTTTTTCATTGGGTTGAACCTTGTCCGTGTCCGCTGGATCAGTTTTGGGATTAATGATTCCTGCCGTGACCCAGGGCATTGACTGGTCCTCGTAATCCTCTGGCGCAGGCAGCTTGATCGGTTCTTCATGCAGGTACCAACCCGCAAACAGGAACAAACCAAATGCAACCATACCTGCGAATGCAGCAGCAATTAACCATGTGAATTTAGCCACGACTGAATCCCCATCAAGATCCTTAATCCATCCAAGCCCAACCCGAATTGCCCCTTATGATAAGGGGGGGGCAGGCAACACACCTTTATAGATATACGGCGAAACCAGGCCTCAAGGTTCATTGAACTTCGGGCAACTTAAAGCGTTGGTGGGAATTGACGATCAAGCCAGGTACGATCGCGCGTATCGATCGGATTTTACTGCCAAATAACCATCATTCTTTCTGGCCAGCTGTCGAGATCATAACCTACCGACCACTAGGGTTTGGAGGCATCAGCAGCTGGTTTTTTCGCAGTTGCTGCCGGTTCCTTCGCTGCCGGTTCCTTCGCTGCCGGGTCCTTCACTGCCGGTTCCTTCGCTGCCGGTTCCTGCGTTTCGCTGGACGCCGGAGGCTGGTCACTCGGAACACCGTACAACTTATTCATGGCCGTGACCGTTTTCTCGTGCTGAGGATCGATGTACAAGGCCGCTTTGAACCAGTTGAACGCCAACTGGAATTCACCTAATTCCAGGGCCAGGTTCCCCAACTCATAGCGCGTGTTCGCATTATTGGGCTGTGCAATGGCTTCCAGGTGCAGGTCCGAAAACCGCTGCCGCTTAGCCCGCAACGGTTCATAAACTTTCATTTTAGCCGTTGCTTCCTTATCCATTCCCAGGCCGCGATACACCTGGATTAACTTGTAGAGACTTTTTGCATCAAACGGATATTCACTGCAAAGAGGCTCCAGGATACCCCGTGCCTCAGGATACTGCTTTTCTTCAATCAGCATGGTCCCCTTGAGCCTTCTTGCCTCCTGGTAGACGGTTTCTTCATCTCCACTCAGCTGACCATTCTCAACAAACATCCGGATGGCCCGATCAAGATGTTCACGGGATTCATCAACTCGATCGAGGGACCGGAGGCAGGTTGCCTCCAGGCTCAACACCATTCGTGACTCCAGGGCCTGATCCAACGTCTTAAGCGCCTTGTCGTATTCCAGCAACTGCATTCTTGCCTGGGCCAATCGCACGAGAACTTCCTGGTAATCGACCCGAGGCAAATGAAGTTTATTGGGAGTCCTGGTAAGCAATTCGAGGCGACTCAGACAATCTTCGTAATTTTTTTCCGCCAGGTCAAATCGTCGATAGTCCTGGTTGATAATTCCCATGGTGAACGGCGAGGGAGTGTTATAAGGATCCAGGTCCGCGATCTTCTTTAGGTGATTATGAGCATCCTGCATCGCCCCCAGGTCATAATAAATAGCAGCCAACCATTTATGAGCCGGCACATAGCTTGGGTCGATTTGCAAGGCCTGGTTTAACGTCGTTATTGCAGAATCAATCTGCTGGATATCACGTAGTTTTTTACCTATCAAAACGAGTGCGGGAACACGAGTATCATCATGCTCACGGGCGAGCATTAATTCATTCATGGCATGATCCAGGGCGTCCGGATTACTACTGCCTACGCGAGTTCCCAGGGCGCCCGCCAGCAGATGCACGTGCGGTTCGAATCCCGGCGCTTGCTGCAGGGCAACCAGGTGAACTGCAACTTCAGGATTATCATTCTGTTCGATGGCAACCAGCGCCTGTGAAAAATGCTCTTCCGGAGTAAGGACTTCCTCGGCTGGCTGGCAACCTGTCAGTACACTGATGGTTAAAAGCAGTAACACAAATGCCCGAAGGCCAGGAACGATGTCTAGCGAGTACTGTCTCACGATATTGATTCTCCCATTTTATCGACTGCATGAGCAGCGAAAACAAAACGTCTGGATCAAGGATTAGTGGCGGTCTTCAACGGTTCCAGCAGGGTCATGGTTTGGCTCATGGTCAGATCAGTAATCTCCTGCAACTCACCGTTCGGCCAGTAGATCGTAAGGCCCGTCACATCCACTCCCGAGGCAACTCCCCAGGTAACCCGCAGGTCACTATGTGACAGGTAGCTACCGCCCCCCTTAACCATGCGCAGCTGATCTCCTGCGGAGGTATGGAGCAGTAATCTCGCGCCAACCGCATCTCGATTCCCCTGCCGCCCAATTAAACGGACACGCAACCACTGATTGGCATTCTTTGTTTCATTCACCAGGAAAGCGACTGGCTCAAAACTGTTCGACACCAGCACGTCTTGACTACCATCATTATTCATGTCGGCAAGTGCCAAGCCACGACCACGATGCCGTTGCGCAAAATACTGGTCTTCGGCAAACTGTTTCCGGACGAAACGCCTGTGCTTTTCGTTGATCAACAGCAAGGGCAACTGACGCACTCGACCTGACGGCGGGAAATTAATCACGTGTCCATTAATGACGATCAAATCTTCATCGCCATCGAAATCCACGTCCAGGAACGCCGTCCCGAAACCGACGAACAAACCACCCAGCGCGGTCACTCCTGCTTTATCACTGACATGCAGAAAGGTTCCCTTGCCCACGTTCTCGTAAAGTGCAAACGATTCCTGCTCGTAGTTGGCCACCCAGATATCTGGCATACCATCACCATTGTAGTCTCCTACGTCCACTCCCATGCTGCCATTGGGTGATCCGCTGTTATCCAGGGCCACGCTGTGCAGCAAACCGACTTCCTTGAAAACCCCCTTGCCATTATTCAGGTAAAGAAAATTCTCCGTCGTATCATTGGCAACATAGATATCCAGGTGACCGTCCAGGTTGACGTCAGCTAACATTACTCCCAAGCCCTTGCCATCAAGTCTCAGGCCCGCTTCCTTGGATGCATTACGAAAAGTACCGTCACCGTTGTTGTAGTAAATCGCATCCGGCAACGGATCAAACTGTTTCGGAGGACAAATCTCTGTCGTGCCGACATCGACACCGTCACAATGCGGATGATTCTCAAAGGACCAGTTCACGTAGTTGCAGACATACAGGTCGAGTAAGCCATCAGCATTGAAATCGCCCCACCCGGCACTGGTACTCCAAAGTGAATTATCAAGCTTGGCCTGCCTTGCTATCTCGAGAAAAGTACCATCACCCTGGTTATGAAACAGCAACAACTTCCCATAGCCGGTTACCAGCAAGTCTGGAAAACCATCATTATCAAAGTCACCTGCATGGCAACCGTGAGTAAAGAGCTGATCACTTCCCAGGTCGGCTTCCTGGGTTACCGGGCTAAAGCTTAATCCATCACCGTGTCGAAACAGGGCAGAGGGCAATCCCAGGATCTTCTTGTCTCGATATTTCCCACCACCGGTAAAGAAAACATCCAGTTGGCCGTCCAGGTCATAATCCAGCACTGCGGTACCACCACCCAGCGATTCCAGGATCGCATTATGGCCTGCTTCACGACCGTTATGATAAGTAAAGTCGATCGCTGCCGCAGTCGTGACATCCCTTAAATGAACATCCTTACCAATTTCTGGCCGGGATACGTCTTCCGACGATTCGTCTGCTCGCTGTTCTGGTAACTGCCCCTCCGAATTCAACTCATTCTCGGGTGACTTTTTCGCAGATCGAGACTGGCATCCCGTACCCAGGCTCCAACCGACGATCAAGAGGATCGCAGTATTGAAGATTCCCGGTTTCATGAAATGTCTGAGTCGTATCATGGCCTGTCCTACTGCGATGCGGTTAAACGTCTCTGGTATTCATCTGCCAATTCGTTAAACCTAGTGCTGGATGGCTCCTCGCTAAATCGTTTGCGATAATAGGCTTCCAACTCCTTAAGTGCTCCAGGGTGATCCGGTGAGAAGGTCAGCACGCTTCGCAGCCACATCAATCCTTCGCGGCGACTCCCATACTCCAGGAAAATCTTGGCAATTTCCAATCGTGCATCAGAGCTGCCAGGACCAGGAGTAATACGTTCGGCCAGATCGTTAGCGCTCGCCAGCTTTTCATTAATCTCGCGAGCTTTTTGAAAATGAGCTTGAGCTTCTTCCGGTCGTCCCTGTTCCCGCAGCACGATTGCCAGTTGATAACGGGCCTCGGTATGCCTTGGATTCTTCGCGACGATCGGTTCCAGTCGCTTGAGTGCCTCACCGTACATTCCGCTGTCCACATCCAACCGAGCTAACTCGAAAGACGCGGTCACACTGCCTGGCTCGATTTCCAGGATTCGCACTAACATCTCGCGTGATTTTTCGGATTGCCCCAGCAAACGAAAGCAATGCCCCTGTCCCGCCAGGGCATCTGTTCTAATAGATGCGTCGCCCTCAGCAATTTTAAAATACTTCATCGCCTGATCAGGGTGTTTTTGGGTCAGCAAAACACTCGCCAGATGATAAGCGGACTGATAGTGATTGGGGTCCAGTTCCAGGGCCTTGCGGTAATCCTGCTCGGCCTCTTTCCACAAGTCCATGTTCATCTCAACGGTACCCCGCAAGAACAGGGGACGCGGGTCCTCGGGAAAATCATCCGACCAGCCTTTTAGTAGTCTCCGCGCCGCATCATATTGCTGGATTTGCAGATACCCCTGGATAAAGGCATAACAGATTTCCGGCTCGTCACCCTGTGGGTCCGACAACAATTGGGCCAGTCGTTTTTCAGCATCACGCATCTCTCCAAGCTGAGCCTGCGCCAACGTCTGCTCGCGAGTGACCCTGCTCATTTCGAAGCCTGCCTGCTGGGCCGCCATCAAGTGTTCATTCATCACTCGCAACTCACCACGGTGTCGAGCAAGGCGTGCCTTGAGGAACTCCAGGTCCGCCTTCCAGGCCATCCGCTGAGGTCCCCAGGATTGCTGCAACTGCCAACGCTGTTCCGCGATTTCCAGCAACTCGGCTGCTTCCTCGTCCTGGCCCATCAGCAATGCCTGGCGAGCGGCCCAGGCTGGACTACGGACATACCAGCAGAAGCTGGTTCCAACCAGGCATACCAGCATTGCCAGCATCAAGACATGTTTCCAGCGAATCTTCGTCTTACGAGGACGCCTTCGCTTTCCAGGCGATTTCCTAGCTGGTTTTCCGGGTGATTTCATAAGACTAACTGCCCAAAAGAGTCCCTGTGTTCGATACGGTCCATTGTAAGTCAAAGTGCCTAATTCCGGGGTGTTTTATTACCCCGGTCCGCTGTGGTAGCGGATTTATTTGTCGATGAAAGTGTTTGATTCCACCAAATCGTTACATCTGATCGAACTGTACCCGAGATTTCGCGAAATTGCCCAACCGCAATGTCAACGTCACCGTCATTGTCGAAATCAGCAACATCCGCCGTCGCATGGTAACAGTCCCCCGTTTCCAATGCGTGCCGAACAAATTTGCGGTCAGCAACCTGCTCCAACCAGATCAATGAATTGAAATCATTGCCATCATACTTCTGCATTATATTGTCTGAGATCAGGGCACAGGCCACCAGATCCAGGTCTCCATCATTGTCAAAATCAGCAACGGCAGCTCGATGCACTCCTGACATAGAGGCCAGCAGGTGATGTTTCCAACTGCCATCCTCCATGTGTTCCAGCCAGTGGATGCCATGATACGGGGCCACGTAAAACCGATCGAACATATCCCCGTTGGTATAGATCAAATCAATATCACCATCCTGGTCAAGGTCCGCCAGTTGCAGGCCGCTGGTGCCATAGGAGGGATTGTCTGCTGAAAAAACAGTCTGCACACGAAAGGTACCGTCACCACGATTAAAGAAACCCACTACACACTCGTGTTCCTGGCTAATAAGAGCCACGAAATCCATGTATCCATCCTGGTTCAAATCCGTCGGCGTCACACTGATGCAGCCATGGCGGTCATCAACAACACGTGCACGAAACCTGGGGATTCCATCTACCAACCCGAGGTTCTCCAGCAAATGAATCTGTCCCGTTGTTCGCCAACCAAATTCTGCCACTACCAGGTCCTGGTCACCATCCCGGTCAAAATCAGCTGTCTCGATATCCGTGACTCGTCCCACACCACCCAGCAATTTCACCTGCTCAAAACCATCTCCCGTAGAATCGGGTCGCAACCATAAAACCTGTCCCTTGCCGTGATCCTCGGGCAGGAAACTTCCCAGGTCTGCCACCAGCAATTCTTCCTTCCCATCCCGATCCAGGTCCACCACCGTGGTATGCGCCGGATGCGGCACAAGGGCCCGGCGTCCATAAGTCACACCTTCTTGCGACAGTAACATCTCAACCAGAAATCCACGGCGCATGTCACATACCCACAAGGCTGGCTTAGCCTGCAACGGACTGTCCGGTGGCTTGCCAAACCAACGTACGTTGGCAACTGCCGGTGGCGATCCCTTGCCAAGGTCATCGAACTCAGTGTAGGCATGGTGAGTCGGTAAAAAACGAACCCTGGGCTTGGCTTCCAGAGGGGAAGCAGTTTTCACTGGCATCTCCTTCGGCGCTAACCGACGATAATACTCCAGCACCAGCTGCTTGGGAGGCATTTTAAGATCACGCCGCCCCGAATCAAAATAGAACCGATAACCATCATCGATTTCCTCTGGCCAGGCGGCCTGCGGAAACTGATCTGGAGTAGGCACTGCATGACAGTCACCACAAAAACCGGCAACCTGGCTTCGTGCGGCTACCATGTCAAAATGATCGTCGCTGGAATCTAATTCGCTGGAAATACCGGGAATCGATTCTGGATTGACGGGATCAGGCTGGTCCTGTACCACCATCCAAACGGCCAATAAACCGCCGATCAGCAGTAAAATCCCCCATAGAATGCGTTGATTCATACCCAACCATCTTTTCCCAGCACGAACGATTCTGCCTCTTATCCTGACTGTAACCAGCAATTTGCCGTGTCAGCAGGTCGCCAGACCATGGCCCCGTTTTCACCGGGATACCATCTCCCCTGAAGACCCCGCACAACATCTGGTCTGTTACGCAACAGACCCGCTAGTGGGTTCGGGAATTCAGTGCTTGAAAGTTGATTCATTTGCTGGAAAACGAGGCTTTCAGGCGCACTCTGTCGCCGGTTCTATCGGCGAAAGCGATTAACACTAAAACCGGCTGATAATCAGCCCTCGCAACAACACGGCTGTTGTATCGGAATCCGTGCAGCATGTAGAATCGGGGCAACTGTCAGAGTTGGTTAGATCTATACAACAGGTAAAGAACCCGGCAGCCTGGCACGTTGATCGAGGGGACCAGGCCTTTGATGTAATCAGAGCCAAGTGGCATTCCGATAACTAGTTAACAAAGTGTGCGGGTTGGTACACATTTAGTACCGTGAACCCGGGTTGGTTAAATTTTCACCCACATGGGATACCCTACTCATGCGTTCTCATCCCCGGCGACGTTTACGCCTCCTGCTATCCTTGCTGCTTACCTTGATTTCCCTGGATCACGGTCTCGGCACACCGTTGCATGCCGCGGACCTACAGTATCCGGTTGCAGTGGTGGCGGCACCCGGCGGAACCATTTACGTGGCAGACCGAAAACTGCCTGGCATCTGGAAGCTAGAAAATGGAGCACTGGAAGTCTTCCTGCCTGGTGAAAAGAAAATCGGTGGATTCCTGAATGCCATTCGTTGCCTGGCCATCGACAGCGACGGCCAGTTACTCGTGGGAGACAGTGCCACCCGCGAGGTCTACCGGATTGATGCCGCGAAGAAAAGCAGCCCCCTGACCGCAGGCAGCATTGGTATCCCCATGGATATCGCGGTTACAACTGGCGGTGACATCCTGGTAACGGACCTGGAACTCCAATGCGTCTGGAAGATTGCCAAGGCTGGCGGCAAACCCGCGAAACTCGCCACACTGAGCGGTCCCAGCGGAGTGGCCCTCGATGCCCAGCAGCAACTCTGGATCGTATCACGCGCCAAGAATCCCTTGCACAGGATACTTGCAGATGGCACCCTGGAAACCGTGATTTCAGATCGCCCTTTCCGATTCCCCCAGGACGTTGCTGTCGATGATGCAGGAACGGCCTTCGTGAGTGACAGTTACAAGAAATGCATCTGGAAGGTCATCGCCGGAAAACCCCCGGAGCCCTGGGCTTCCGGGGAACCCTTCCAGAATCCCGTGGGACTGGCGTGGGTCGGCAAGGATCTACTGGTAGTTGATTCACGAGCACGCGATGTGTTTCGTATCAGCGATGACGGCAAGACCATCACGTCGCTCACCGGAAAAAAAACCCCGGCACCCCAAAAATAGCGACGGCAACAGCCCTTAATTGGGCACCATCGTCCACCAGGGCTTCTGCTGGGCCAACGTGTACCTTTGACGCCACTGGTCGCTGCCGTCGTCAGGTATTATTTTCATATCGGCTCCGGGTGCGAACACGGGTCTGCGCCCGTTCATAAAGTCATCCCAGTACTGGAGCCCATGCGCATAATCGTCGCTCAAACCACTGGGCCAACTGACTTCGATCAGCAAGTTTGGATGCGGGTAGGGTTTGGCAATCGGCTCAATACGGAAGCGTTCGATGGCATCCCAGTCAAGCTCCACGCCCAGCCCGGGCCCCTGGGGAATCGAGGCCAGGCCGCCATCCACGCGAAGGGGTTCCTTCAGCAGCATGTTTTCATACAGGTTATGACAATTAACGGCCGGCCAGCGAGCATGACTGCAGACCGCTGCCAGGTGTAATGCCCAGACTGCTGTAATCCCGGTACCTACCAGTTGCATCCAGAAAACCTTGTTCGCCTCGGCGATAATATTTGCCTCGTGCAAGACCTGGCTGGCACCTCCATTGACGACAAATCCATCACACACATCTTCCTTTAAGGCGGTCATCAGGGGGGGGCTGCCAACGTGCATGGCGATGGGAATCTGCGTTTGACTGCGCAAGTACTTGTTCCCGGCGACGTCTCCCTGCGGGATGGGTGACTCATAGATCTTCAGATGAGGATACTTCTCCATCTCACGCAACAACCGCACACCGTGAGCGGAACTGTTACACATGGTGTTAAAATCCAGGTCGATCTCAAAGTGATCCGGAACTTCTGCCGTCACGGTACTGAGCTGTTTATCCAGGTCAAACCAGGGCCTGGCCTTGAACTTGTAGCTCGTATACCCCTGTCGAATGGACTCCTGGCATTCCAGTAACCAGTCTTCCGGTGACATATCAATAGACCACCACGAAACAAAGGCATCGTTCCGTACTTGCTGGCCCATTAACTGATGCAAGGGCACTTCACAGGATTTCCCCACCGCATCGAACAATGCCATCTGCAGGCCTGCCCCGAGAGAATCATCCCACATGATTTCGGTTGCCGTCTTCCCCATGGATCGTTCCACGGATTCATCGGTAACCTCACCCCACGTGTAGAATGGCATCGTTTCGCCAACACCAACAATGCCATTTTCTAGTGTTACTCGACAAAGCTCGAAAATCGTCCAGTGTGGTAACTCACGAATCATGTTACGACGAGGCACTTCGCGATAAGGAACATCGACCCAGATGCGTTCGATATTTTTAATCGTTAATTTCATGACAGATCCTATGCATCCCCATCTCTAGCAGGAGTGTTATGTAGCAAGCTCTTCCGCCAACCGACGCCCAAGGTCTTCAACTTGATCCGCTACCAGGCAAAACGGATTAATGACGATCTTTCCCTCATCCAGCTTCCCATGACCAACATAGATGGGTGGATCCCCATCACGCAGGGCTCGACAAACCTGCATTGCGTTGCGAGATGAACGCGCCGGATCCAACTGGATTTCCAGCCGACAGGGAGTCTGACCGTCTGCCATGTCCACGATGCGACAGGTGACCGGGCAACCAGCGAGCCCGTCGCCCAACTGCTCCAGCCATTGATGCTGGACAACCAGTTCTTCCTCGTAAGCACCCTGGCTAAACAGTTCCAGGGCTGTGAGCAGGGCCATCAATTCCTCCTTGGCCACTTTCATCGATCTCCCCAGGCCATGACGGGGCAGTCCAGGCAACTGGCTCTTTTCCAACCAGTTCTCCGGGGGATCCCACAAATCCCAATGGTCGTCCATATCAAGCATCTGCAGAGCTGCGGCAGTCACCAGGTCCGTGCGACCACACAGGATACCGGTTGCCTGCGGACCACGAATTGCTTTACCTCCACTAAAGGCGACCAGGTCTGCCCCCGTGGCCGGGATCGCCTGCAGGTTCTGGCGTGGAGGTAGCTCTCCCGCCGCATCAACAAGCACCGGCAATCCGCGATCATGAGCAGCCTCAACTACCGCGTCCAGCCCGGGCCGTGAACTGGGTGTCAGGACGTACAAGATCCCAGCCGTTTCCGGACCACAGGCAGCCAGGTATTCCCACACCTCAGTCCGTCGCACTCCTGCACCGGCAACCTGCTCGTTGAACCCCACTTCAACCAGGCGAACACCAGCGGCACGGACGGCATGATCGTAACCATTACGATGTTCCCGGGCGACAACGAACTCATGGGCAATGCCGCGACAGTCAGGCAGGCGTTCCATGCGGGCCACGTCCAGCCCTGTAAGAATAGCTGCCGCTCCCAACGTGAGTGCAGCCGCTGATCCGCTCGTTACCAACCCTGCTTCCGCTCCCGTCACGGCAGCAATTTGCCGACTGGCAGCAGCCTGCAACTGCTCCACGGGTACCGTTTCCTGGGCCGCGACCCGGTAAGCTTCCAATACCGCTTCAGGCAACCGCGCCCCTCCCAGTCGGGTAACCGAACCAGAAGCATTAATTATCGGTTGGATTCCCAGATCGTGATAAGTCGTCATGGTTGAATTTGGCAGCTCGTACTACGGCATAAAGGGGGGAATCTCAGCAACTTCAACCCCGTCGATCATATCCTGAACGAACTTGGCAGTCCGTTCCACAATCGCATCAATCATCACCTGGCCGGCAGCCGCAGTGGCTTCCAAAGGTTCCTTGTCTTCCTGGTCCTGCATCGCGTCCTCTCGCACATTTTCCGGAAATGCTGCCATAGCAAAAGCCGTTTCAAATTCCTGGGCGTGACCCGGAAAGTGTCCCGTGGCAAGATTATCCTGGGCAATATCCTCTGGCAGGAATTCCCAGTAAGAACGAAAATGCAGGTTGATCTCTAGGCGTTGCAGGTACTGTCCCCACATTCCCTCGCAAGGTGCCACGTTACCGCCGTGACCATTCAATACCAGGATATTTGTAAACCCGGCATGATGCATACTGCGAATGGCATCAAAAAGAACAGCGAGCCAACTACCGGGCATGGCAGACATCGTACCAATGTGCCGCATGTGATGCTCACTAATTCCCACGCTCATGACGGGTGCCACCAACACCTGCGGAGCTAACCGGCTGGCAATTTCGTGAGAAACATGAAGACAGCTTGCCCAATCATGCTCCATGGCAAGGTGTTCCAGGTGCTGCTCGGTAGCAGCCGTGGGAATAATGCAGGCCTTCAATTCTCCCGACTGCATTCGTTCGCGAAATTCACGTCGCGTATGTTTAAACAGGGATAGCTTACTAATATCGTTCATGGACACGCACTTCACCCCCTGCAATTGTTTCCTGTCCGAGACCCTACCAGGCCGGTCGTACCGTTACATCCGGGATTCCTCGAACTAGCTCATTTCATTATCACTCACGACAATCTCGTCGATCGTTTTTGCCAGCTGCATGGCTTCCTTGATCGATTTCTTCATCCACTCCGCTTCCTGGCCACTGACTACCTGGCCCGATTGAATATAGGCAGCATAGATCTGAGCTGCCGCTTGAATCACAATCCCTTCGCTCGGTTGCAGTGTTAAAAAAGACTTGCTCATCCTCAAATCCCTCCACGAAAAACAACAGAACAACCACTCCAGCCAAGCCGGTCCGGTACCCGCAGGAATCACGCAAACCCTGCTTTTAAGATGCAACATTTACTCTATGGCACCCTATTGCACACCTCCACCATTGTCAACAACCGGGTACAATACCGTCATAAATAAACCCGGTCATCCATACCTATCTCCCCGTGGCCCTGTGGCCTAGTAAAGCGAGCCTCCAGCATGCCCAAAACGGTTGATGGAATCATCCTCGGTAGCGGACACAACAGCCTGGTCTTACAGGCTTACATGTGCCTTGCCGGACTCGACACCATCTGCCTCGAACGAAACGCTTCCTATGGCGGTGGCCTGACCACGGTGGAGTACCCCCTGAACAGCGGTTTCCTGCACAACACGCATTCCTTTTACCATCGCGGACTCAATGGCCTCCCCTGGTATCGCGACCTGGAACTGGAAAAGCATGGAGCGCACTACCTCCAGCCGGAACTGAACGTGGCCCTGATCACCCCGGCCGGTGAAACACTTCAATGGTGGAACCAATTTGACAAGACGGTTTCCTCCTTTGCTTCCTTCTCCGCTCGAGACGCTGAAACCCTGAAATCCTGGAGGGACGAATTTCGCCCCATCCTCGAACAGATCCTGGTCCCGGAAGCCCAGTCCCCACCCTTACCGCCTGCCGAGCGAGAAACAGAACTGAACCGATCTGCCCTGGGACGACGTCTCCTCGAGGTCAGCAAACTGTCCCCGCTGGAATTCGTTCAACAGAACTTTGAGCACCCCACGGTCCAGGCAGGTCTCCTCTTCTTCAACGGGCTGCGAGAAGTTGACCTGCGCTGCCCGGGGTTCGGCCACCACATCCCAGCCCTCCTGGCTAGTGATACCCTGGCTCAAATGTGCCGTGGAGGGAGCGCACAACTGGCCACCAGCCTGGCCACCTTCATTAAAGCCAGAGGTGGCAATATTCGTTGCGATTGCCAGGTTCAATCCATCCTGGTGGAGGGGGAACGCGCGGTGGGAGTCGAACTGGCCGACGGCGAGCAAATCCACGCCCGTAAGTTCGTTGCCTCAGGACTGAATCCTCAGCAAACATTCCTGGAACTACTCCACACGCAACATGTCCCTTCAGCATGGCATCAAAAAGCACGCAACTACCAGTACAACCTGCTGGCTCCCCTGTTCGGATTAAACCTGAACCTGACCGCACCACCTCGTTACCGTGCCTCTGATCATTCCCCGGAACTGGACCAGGCCTTCATGGTCATCCTGGGGCTGGACCACTTCGACCAATTCCCGGAAATCGTCCGTCACCATGAACAGGGAACCATCCCACCCACCGTCATGTGGGGATCCTGTCCCACGCAGTTTGACACCAGCCAGGCCCCTGCGGGACAGCACACCGCATTCATGTGGGAAAAGCTGCCCTACGCCATCTCCGGGGACCCGCTTAAGTGGGACCATTACAAGAGCGAGCATGGTCAACAAATGCTCGACACCTGGGATCACCATGCTCCCGGTCTCAAGGACCAGGTGCTGGACCAATTTACGCGCAGCCCCCTGGACACGGAACGGTCACTCCCGAACATGGTTGGGGGTGACTTGCTCTGTGGTTCGCTGGACCACGGCCAAATCGGAGCCCACCGCCCCTTTCCCGGTGCCGGTCACTATCGCGGCCATTTGCCAGGGCTCTACCTGTGTGGTTCCTGCTGCCACCCGGGTGGTAACATTACTGGTCTACCAGGATACAACTGCGCCCAGGTCCTGTCAGCAGACCTGGATTTAGCAGCTTCCTGGCAACCTCCATCTCTACCTCAACGCTGGCCGTCGGCCTGATTTCGATCCCGCTATAGATAACGTCGGCAGGATGCTATTGATCGCGTTTACCGGCTCCACCCAGTTGGTACTTAAGGACGTCAATCAGCCACCACTGGATGACCAGCACGATCAATGGTCCGATCAGCAGGATCATTTGCTCAACCTTGGGATGTCGCAACCATTCTGGCCCCTCCCTGGCTGCAGTCCGAAAAAGCGAAGCCACGAACGCAACATTGAGGACCAGCAGCACACACATTAGCAGAACGGTCCTCAACTGAAACAGGAATCCGTCGCGCTCACCCTGTCGCCTGGTTCGCCGTCGCATGATCTTACTGCCTCTTCAAAACCCGATCCCGGTAACCCATCTCACCCCGAAGGTTACTGTTGAGCATGGCAGACCGACGAAACCACCACAAGTCACCGTGCTTCCCGACACAACTGTATCGAAAATGTTTCTTTCTCGCCCCTCTCGTCTGCTTGGAGATGTCACGGACAATCGCTATCATGTGCTGGCCAAGCGGCGTACTCAATTTCACAGCAGCAATCGCCCCGAGAGAATGGGAGAAACGACCAAGATGGCTGATTATCGCACAGAACGCGATTCGATGGGTGACGTTCAGGTCCCCGCCACGGCTTACTATGGTGCCCAGACGCAACGTGCCGTGGAGAATTTTCCGATTTCTGGCTGGTCGCTGGCCCCGCCACTGATCCATGCCATGGGATTGGTCAAGTTTGCCTGTGCAACCGCCAATCGTGACCTGGATAAACTGACTGGCAGTGGCAAAAACCCCTTGAACGACGACCAGGTAAACGCATTGCTGGCAGCCTGTCGCGAAGTCACGGAAGGAAAACTGGATGACCAGTTTCCTGTCGATGTGTTTCAAACGGGTTCCGGGACGTCCAGCAACAT